>JAOZLU010000497.1 GCA_029934695.1 Desulfobacterales bacterium
CATCAAACATCAAACATCAAACATCAAACATCAAACATCAAACATCAAACATAATCACTGGCTCTTTGATGTCAACCAGCTGAAATTATGAGCAATGCCACTTAATTTAAAAAAATGGGACTTTTTTCTCAAAAGGGCTTGACAAAGGGATAATTTTTGTTTATCTTAAAGACCATAAAGGTTTTCGATATTTTTTTGAAATTTTGGAAGTCTGTTGTTCTTTCACATACCCCTTCATTAATTATGGGGGCGAAACGGCTTCGACGGGGATAAAGAAGCTCAGGTTGCATGTCGAGTTTCCTGCCTACTCGTAAAACGGTGGGAATAAATATAATCGCAGACGATTATAACTACGCTCTGGCCGCTTAGGCCAGCGTCCTCCCGATATCATCCCGCGGAATCGGAGAGGGCGTCGACTAGCGGGGTAGTTGCTTACTGGCCTCCTGTACCAGGAGCGGCGAAATTCTAACAGGATAGCCTTTCAGGTATCGTACCTGGAGGAGACTTGAAAGGCAAAATTTAAAATTCGGGTTAAGCATGTAGATATCTGTGTGGAATGTTCACGGACGCGGGTTCGACTCCCGCCGCCTCCATTTCCTCCATCAAATTAAGGAGTCAGACAAAAAAGAAGGATTGAAACAGCCTCGTCCTGAAATTTTATAGTTTTGCCTATTCCATTAAAATTAAGAACTGAAAAATGAAATCAGAAAAGGTAGAATTATGGTTTAACTGTGAAAGATATCTGGATAATTCTGATGCAAGGGGCTTTCCGCCCTGATAATGGGGTTAAAGGAAGGTGCCTATTTGTTGAAAGTTCCCGAACTCCAACGCTTTGAACTCAGAAGTAGAAACTACTACCACAACTTACAAGTTCGTCACCCCTCTCTTGTACAATAGACATTATCGGAAATAAGGAAATGCCCGTCAGGTAAGCGTTTTGTCTGCATCAGATTCTGTAACTTCCGCGCTTGAAGCCATGACCCCTCAGTTTGGTGCCCAGGTTGTCATTTTCAGCCAGCCTCAGCGGTGGGGGCATTGGGAACTCGGGGGCGTGAATTTTATCAGTCTGGGAAAATCCTGCGAAGCGGATAAACTGGCCTGGGGCCTGTTGCAAGGACATGGAGAAAAAATTGATTTTCAAGTCCGAAGAATTCTCCTGCCATGAGCCTGCCGAAGAATTCCCTGCCTGCCGAAGAGTTTCCTGCCATGAGCCTGCCGAAAGAATTACTTTCAACTTTTCACTGTCAGACAAAGAGGAACAGAATTATGCAAAAAATCGTTTTGGATGTACTCCTGACCGATTTCACTCAGTGACTCGCCTGTGTCTATATGGCGGAATCGGTAAAGGTGTTGCCGGAGGAAATTCAGGAACTTATTGATGTGAGAGAATGAGATTTGCGTACCCGCGAAGGGGTTCAGCGATTCCGGGAGCTTCAGGCCAAATCACTGCCCAGCATTGCCATGGACGGAGAACTGATCTATGAGTCGCTGATTCCCGGACAGGAAGAACTTTGCGAGGAAATCCGCAGGCATTATCAGACAGGAAGTTAAGTTTTCGGTACTGCTTATTTCCGACAATGCCTGTTGCTGGCGACAAACTCTTCTTCGCTGCACATGATCGGAATGCAATCTCAAAAGTTGCAAAATACAGAACATAATCCCGCCATACATAAGGACTGACAAGACATTTCTTATTTCCGACAATGTCTGACGAGCAAATGCAGACATAACACACAATGCTCAAAGTTGTCAAAAAACAAATTGAGGATCTGACCGCACGGTCAGAAGACCTGGAGAGCTTCACCGCTCAGGCTTTGCAAATCATCGGAAACTTTATTGAGGCGCGCTGCCTGACTCTCTCAGTCCGGAATTCCGGGCAAGACAGCCATGAGATTCACGCGTCACTGTCCCGCAAGCATAAAGAATGGAAATTCACAGTGGATGACACATATTCATTCTATCAGCAATCCCGCACAAAACATTCCATAAGACCTGCGTATATGCTCCGTTCCCATTTCTGTTTTCACCTTAACTTACCCTCAAAATGGTCAGGGACATTCCAGATCGAATATCCCGGCATCAGAATACTTCCCCACAGACAATATAAAATCCTCACCAGAATTATCAAATATCTGAGCCACAGCCTGCATATTGTACTGATAAATCAGGAACTGGAGAGAGCAAGAACACATCTTCAGGAAGAAGAGATGATAAACCGGGAACTCCGGGAATTTATGGCAAATCTGAGCAAGGAACTCTATTGTCTGAGCAGCGTCTCCACCGTATTGGGACAATCCCACGATGTGGCGGAGATCCTCAGCCGTGTAATTGAGACAACATTACCTTTTCTGAAGGCCGAATTCGGAGCCATCTATCTTCCTGAGACAGAGCAATGTTTCTCATTTCGTACCGACGGGGCAAGATATCAGCGTTCTGAAGATTCCCTGCTGAGAAGCTATTTCGAGAGCAGTCCCTATCAGTTCGGCATCCTTTCCCATTCCTCCGGGAAATTGCCCGCAACCCGGTTTATCTACGACCGCCCGCTGTCGCCTTACCTGAAAGGGCATCTGGATGCCATGGGCATCCGATCCACGTTTGAGTTTTCCCTTTGTTCCCGAAATGAGCTATTCGGGCTGGGGCTGTTCGGATTTACGAACAATCAGGTACAGGCCGAAGGAAAGCGGCTTTTTATGATTACGCTCAACATGACGGGTCTTTTTCTGGAGAACATCTCTTTGGTAAGAGACCTTGAACGCCAGGTGAAACTGAAATCCCAGGAAATTCTGGAGATGGAAAGACAGCACCGGTTTTTGTACGGATATCTGGATCATCCGTTTTCATCATCCAGATCAGGTTCGTCAGCTCCCGGAGAACGGATTCTGGATGAGATAGAGCATTCCAGAAAAATGACACTTTTGGGGGAACTGGCCTCAGGGCTGGCGCACCAGATTCGCAATCCGCTGAATAATCTGGTCACCGCGCTTCATCTGATCAAGGATAAGGATACCCCGGAAGAGGAAAAAAGGGAACTCTTTGACCAGTTAACCGAACGTATGGAAACTATGAACCGAATGATCAGTGAATTTATTCAATATACTCGCATTCCCAAACTGAATCTCACCTCGGAATCAGTCAATGATGTCCTGAAAAACACTGTCAGGGCCTTTAAAGGCTGGACAGATTTGGCCAGTGTGGAAGTCATAACGTCATTCGATCTTCAATTGTCTTTGACAAGGATTGATCTTTGTCTCATAAATCAGGTCTGTCACAACATCATCAAAAATGCGTTGGAAGCCATGTACAGTCACGGACAACTCCGTATTTCCACCCGAAAGCTTAAAATCAGACATGGCCCGGAACCCCGTCTTGAATTTCTTGAAATATTATTCCGGGACTCCGGCCCGGGCATCCCGCAGAAAGATATTGACAAAGTGTTAAACCCGTTCTATTCACGGAAAAAAGACGGAATGGGATTGGGACTGTCTGTCGTGGATCACGTCATCCGGGCACATGGCGGGGGTGTTCGGATAAAAAGCCGGCCGGACTTGGGGACAGATGTGACGCTTTGGCTTCCTATTCGGTGAAATTACAAGATGGAAAGTCAGCAAATTTTAATCATTGAAGATGACACCAACTCTTCCAAGGTGCTTGCCCGGATTCTGGAGAAAAAGGGCTATGTGACAGATTATGTGCCCAGTGGAGAAGAGGGGCTGGCTATGCTCAGCAAGACGGATTATGATCTTCTGCTTATAGATATGGTCCTGCCGGGTATGGATGGCCTTTCCCTGCTTAAAGAAGTCAGAAAAACTCATCCGGATATCCTCAGCATAATTGTCACAGCCTACGGTTCCATTACTTCGGCTGTGGAATCGCTGAAGGCCGGGGCCAACGATTTTCTGGAAAAGCCGGTGATTCCCGAGAAACTGCTGCATGTATTACGCAAGGCGTTCGAGGAGCGGCGTCTCAGAAAAGAGATTGTGGCATTGCGGTCCGATCTGGCGCAGCGTTACCAGTTCGCCAATATCGTTGGCAAGCATCCAAAAATGCAACAGATATTCCAATTGATCGAATCCGTGGCGGTCACAGATTCTTCGGTGCTGATTACAGGAGAAACCGGCACCGGCAAGGACCTTGTGGCGCGTGCGATCCATTTTCAGAGCAGCAGGCAGCATAAGCCGTTCATCGCGATCAACTGTGCGTCCGTGCCTGAGACATTGCTTGAAAGCGAACTCTTCGGATTCGAACGCGGGGCCTTCACTGGCGCGGTCAGCCGGAAAATAGGAAAACTTGAGCAGGCCCAGGGCGGAACTGTTTTTCTGGATGAAATTGGCGATATGCCGATGGCTGTTCAGGGAAAGCTTCTGAGGGCCATCCAGGAGAGGAAAATTGAGCGTCTGGGAAGCGTCCGGCACACGCCCATCTCCCTGGACATCCGCCTCATTTCCGCGACCAACAGGGACCTGCCTTTGGAAATTACCGACAACAGATTCCGTCTTGACCTGTTTTACCGCCTCAACGTAGTACCCATACGGATTCCTCCCCTGAGAGAACGGCCGGAGGATATTCCTCTGCTGATGGATCACTTGCTTGACAAACTGGTCAGGGAAAAGAACAGACCCCGACCCCGCATTTCCGAAAAGGTGCTGTCTCAGTTGCTGGCACATTCGTGGCCGGGGAATGTCCGTGAGTTGGAGAATGTCTTGGAACGGTCACTGATTCTGAATCAGGAGCAGACCATCAGCAATGTTCTCTTCTCCCAGGTGGTGCATCTGTCACGCACTTCAGAGGAACTGTCCCCCCTGATCACGGACCCGCAACTTTCACTCAAGGCAGTCCGGGAACACGCCATTGTCAGATTGGAAAGGGAATATCTGAGTATCCTTCTCAGGAAATACAAAGGTTCCATAAAGCGCACCGCTGCTCATGCGGATATTGACGCGCGCACAATCCGACGCAAAATGAAAGCTTATGGTCTTGATAAATGGGATTTTAAGGAGATTTAAATCCTAAAATACAATTTTTCGGATTCTCTGATATAAAATAATTTTTCAAATTGTTTTTCCCGGGCAATCTGCAAAATTGCCTTAGGGACCCGGAAAAAACGCATTACCCCATGAAAATTCGCAAAGGAGTGCAAAAATTAAGCGAAGCGGTTTTTTGCATGAAAATTCGCAAAGGAGTGCAAAAATTAAGCGAAGCGGTTTTTTGCAT
>JAOZLU010000498.1 GCA_029934695.1 Desulfobacterales bacterium
ACCATGAACCCACCATGAACCCACCATATCCGCAAAATGGTGGGTTACGCTTCGCTTCACCCACCCTACATTTTTGTAACCGCTTTTTTCGTGTATTTCGTGTGTTTCGTGGTTAAAAAAAACAGACCCGGATTCAGCCCAATGGAATTTTTCAGGAAAATCACCCGGATTTGTTTGAAAAAACTTTTTATCCTGAACCTTCCATTTTCCATTTTCCATTTTCCACTTTAAAAAAAATGCTTGAAAATTTTGTCACGCTATGTTAGAGACGCACAAATTTTGTTTCATATTTATTTAACTTCTGAAAGGATATATAAGAAATGAATTCAAAGAAAGATTTGCTGCTACCTTATTGCCTGGCAGGCATTTTGCTGGTGGTGAGTGTTTTGTGCTACGCGGGGGCTGCAGAGCCCCCGGAGGAACCGGTAAGACAGATGTTTGAATGTGTTGCAGGCAAAGTTCTGTTCACCCATAACATCCATACTTCGGAATCCGGCTACGACATTGCCTGTGCAGACTGCCACCATCATCCTGAAGATGCTGAAGACAGCCTTGCATGTGGGAAGTGCCATAACCTGCCGGAAGATGGGAACTTTCCCCAAGTCTGCTCATCTCAGGCCTGTCACGGACCTGATGGTGACGCTGGTGAAATCGAAATCGAAGTCAGTGATATGGTGAAAAAGGCGGATGCACTCCATGACCAATGCATCGGCTGTCACAAGGAAAATGAAGCCGGCCCTGAAGAATGTGCGTCATGTCATGTGAAATACAGTTTTTGAAACTGGATGCTGGAAACTGGATGCTGGAAACTGGATGCTGGAAACTGGAAACTGGAAACTGGATTCAAGCTTCCAAGTTTACATTTCAAGTTTCAATCTACAACTTTTAACGGTTTTGAATGGACTCTTTTTATTATGGTTAAAAGATCATTTTTCGGTTTGGCAAAGCCTCAGTTCAGATATGAATCGCTGAACGGCAAGCCGTTTGAACCTGAGAAAATTTCCACCCCGGACAGGGTCACGCTTTTTCTGAAAAGGCCCTTTGCTCCCAATCCGCTTGTCCGGACCGGGGATAAGGTGAAGACTGGCCAGAAGCTTTCATTTTATGAAGATGGTGATGAGTACGTCATTTCTTCTGTCACAGGAACCGTATCCTCCATATCCCCCTATATGGGCGATTTTGGCAAATCTTATACGGCTGTTTCCATTGATGTGGCTGGGGAAGAAGAGACGGATGAACAATTCGGAACTGCTGCTGAAGAGCCTACCCTTGAAAAAATAAAGGCGTTCCTTGATTTTACACCTGGTGCGCCCCGGATGGACGCTCTTCTTGATGCAGACAAACCAATAAAAACAATCGTCGTATGCGGGATTGACAGGGACCTGCTGATTGCCACAAACCAGTATGTTGTGAAGTCCCGTGTCGAAGCGATCAATAACGGCATCAGCCTCCTGAAAAAGTTGAGCGGCGTGGCTCATATAATGATTGCCATGCCCCGGGCACTCATGAAAGAGGCTGGCTCCATCGGCGGGGCCGCAGGTGTGGAACTCAGAGCGATTGATGCCGGGTATCCTGCCTCACTTCCCAAAATGATGATGAAAGAACTTCTGGGCAAAGTGGTTCCCGAGGGAAAGACCTGTGAGGATATGGGTGTTTGCTTCCTCAACGCCGAAGCTGTTGCATCAGTTGGCAGCGCGTTTAAGAACCGCAAGATACCGGTGACCAAAACGCTGACCCTTATTAAAAAGGATATGACCAAGGTATTGGTTGAAACCAGGATCGGAACCCCGATAAGTGACATCTTCAACACCTGTGATGTGAGCCTGGACCAAGGCGACAGGATCATTATCGGCGGGCCTATGACCGGATCTGCTGTCTATTCGGATGATTATCCGGTCCAGCCTGATACAGATGCCATCATGGTGCAGGCAAATGAGGATGTGTCGCCTGTTTCGGACTATCCCTGCATCAACTGCGGTGAATGTGTGAGGATCTGTCCTGCAAAGATACAGGTAAGCATGCTGGTCCGGTTTTGCGAGGCAGGGGAGTATGAGGATGCCGCGGATCTGTATGATCTGTATTCCTGCATTGAATGCGGGCTTTGCAGTTTTGTCTGTGTATCGGGAATGCCGGTCTTTCAATACATCAGACTTGCAAAATATGAACTTGACCGGGTGCGTATAGCAGAAGCGGAAGAGGAGGCAACGGAGAATGCTTAATCAGAAAAAATTCATCGTTTCACATGCTCCTTTCTGTCATGATGGGAGCAGGATATCCGAGCGGAGTTACCATACAATGTTTGCAGCACTGCCTGCCATCATACTGGGTATCTGTCAATACGGGGCGCCGGCGATGGGAGTGGTGGCCCTTGCCATTTCTTCTGCCATGCTCTGGGAACTTGCATTTAACCGGGTGGCAAAACAGCCCGTGTCCATCGGAGACGGCAACGCGGCCGTCATCGGCCTTCTGTTTGGCATGCTGATGCCTGCGACAATGCCCTGGTGGGGAGTTGTCATCGGCACAATGCTTGCAATCGTCGTCGGAAAACAGATTTTCGGCGGCATCGGCGGCAATCCGTTTTCCCCGGTTGCTGTCGCAATTGCCATAATGATGCTGTCGTGGAAGGGCTTTTTTGATTTTGACGAAATGCTTTGCAGTTATGAGCTTGATTTTGCCATGATCTATCCCCTGACCGCGCTTAAAAATTTCGGGACTGACGCTATAAGTGCCATCAGCACAGGTGACCTGCTGATGGGCAGACAGGTTGGGGGCATTGGTTCGACTTTCGGACTGGGACTGATCATTGGCGGGCTTTACCTTATTATAAGGGGATTCATCCGATGGGAAATATCGGTTTCATTTCTGGTCGGTGTTTTTGTGACAGCCCTGCTGTTCAACATTTCCGATTCTGCCAAATATGCCGGCCCTGTTTTCCATATTTTTACCGGCTACACACTGGTCGGCGCATTTTTCCTGGCAACTGATGATTCGTCTTCACCGGTCAACTGCATCCCCATGTTTCTTTACGGCCTGCTCGGAGGGGTAATGACCGTACTCATAAGAAATCTCGGTGTATATGCGGATGGGGTGATTTTTGCTATTCTGGTAATAAATCTCGTCAATCCAATTTTTGATAAAATCAGGCCAAAAGCCTTGGGAAAATGAAAACGCTCAGTTGCCAGTTGCCAGTTACCCGTTGAATCGGAGTGCTGACAACTGACAACCAGGCCACTGACAATTTGCAGAAAGGTTGTTTAAAATGCGTGAAATGATAAGAATGGTCGTTGTCCTCACGGTACTCAGCGCATTTTCGGGCGGTCTGCTGGCTGCCGTGCGTAACAGTACCCAGGACCAGATCGAAAATCAGAAGCTGGTATTTGTAAAAGGCCCTGCGATAGAGACGATCCTTGCAGGGGCTTCAAATGATCCCATTGTGGACCGGTTTAAAATAATGGATGGTGATGTTGAAAGAAGCTTTTTTGTGGGAAAATTTGACGGAAAAGCGGAAACAGTCGCGTTTGAATGTTTCGGAAAAGGATATGGCGGTGATGTCGGTCTGATGGTGGGTGTCAGTCTGAAAGATGACGCAGTTATGGGTGTCAGCGTGACCACACATCAGGAAACCCCGGGTCTGGGTTCAAAAGCAAAAACAGATGCTGATTTTGTTGCTCAGTTCAAAGGGACTCCCATGAAAGATGCCGTCAAAGTGACAGGCGACGGCGGTGCAATAAACGCCCTGAGCGGTGCAACGATCACATCCCGTGCCGTATGTTTTGCGGCAACTGAAGCGGGCAAAGTGTATCAGCGCCTGAAACCTCAGATAGAAGAAAAATTGAAAGCTTTTAAATAAATAGTCATTGGTCTTATGCCGTATGTGAATGGCAACTGACCAATGAAAAGACGACAAATATAGGGAGATAAATATGGCCAAGTCTATTGCTCAGGAGTTTGCAAAGGGTCTGTGGGAGGAAATACCGCCGTTTCGGCTGGTACTCGGACTCTGTCCCGTGCTGGCTGTTACAAAGACGGTGGAAAACGGAATCGGAATGGGGCTTGCAACGACCTTTGTTCTGATAGGGTCCAATCTGTTTGTGTCGTTGCTGCGGAATTCAATTCCCGCGAAGGTGAGGATTGCCTGTTTTATCATCATCATTGCGACATTTGTGACAGTTGTGGAGCTTCTTATGCAGGCGTATGCGTATCCGCTGTTTCTCAAGCTGGGCATATTCATACCGCTCATCGTGGTGAACTGTATCGTGCTGGGCCGGGCTGAAGCATTTGCATTCAAAAACGGGGTTGTCGCCTCGCTGGCGGACGGTCTCGGCATGGGCATCGGTTTCACCGTTTCTCTGGGGGCGCTTGGCGGTGTCCGGGAATTTTTTGGAAGCGGCACATTGACCTTCTGGGAAAAACCGGCATTTGAAATTGCAAATTATGCCCCCTCTTTTCAGCCATTTGGTTTCATGGTTGAAGCACCCGGGGCATTTGTCTGCCTCGGACTGATGCTTTGCCTGATGAACCTTGTCGGAAGTGAATAAAAAGGGGTTAAAGGGCAAGGGGATTAAGGGTTAAGGAATTCGGCCTTTACCCTCTGCCCTTTACCCTTAATCCTTATAAGGAGAATATAAATGGGTGATTATATAGTTCTTGCAGTTAGTTGCATCCTTATCAACAACATTCTGCTGGCCCAGTATCTGGGGAACTGTCCTTTTCTTGGAACATCAAAGAAAATGGAGACGGCTGTGGGGATGTCCATGGCGGTTGTTTTCGTTCTGGTGATGGCGGGTGTTATCACATGGATTGTGGACACTTATGTTCTGGCGCAGTTCGGCCTTGAATATCTGCGGACGATTTCGTTTATTCTTGTTATTGCGTCCCTTGTGCAGTTTGTTGAGATGTTCTTAAAAAAGAGCATTCCCGCGCTGTATGCGGGGCTGGGAATTTTTCTGCCCCTGATTACGACCAACTGTGCGGTAATGGGTGCCTGTCTGATTAATATCAATGAGGAATACACCTTTGTGCAGGCCCTTGTCTCGTCATTCAGTTATGCAGTGGGATTCGGCCTTGCACTGATCCTTTTTGCAGGGGTGCGTGAGCGCATCATTCTGGCAAGGGTCCCCAAGCCGCTTCAGGATACGTCCATCGGTCTGGTGACAGCAGGAATCCTTTCACTGACATTTTTTGCATTCAAAGGGATGGTGTAAGACAGCG
>JAOZLU010001057.1 GCA_029934695.1 Desulfobacterales bacterium
CTGATCCTTTCCAGGGATCAGTTCAGTCACATTCTTCTCTCAAATCCTGAAACCTCGTTCCGACTGATGAAAGGTCTGCTGGGAAAACTCCGGAAAGCCACCAGTCAGATCGAGGACCTTGTATTCTCAGATGTTTACGGAAGAGTGTCCCGACTCCTGCTCCACCTTGCAAAGCCGCGGAACGACATGCGGATGATCGAAGAGAAACTGACTCATCAGGAAATTGCCGATATGGTCGGCTCTTCACGGGAGATGGTCAGCCGGATATTGAAAGAACTCTCCGTGGGAGAGTATATTGCAATAAAAAAAAAGGTCATCACAATAAAGAAGGAACTGCCCTATTCATGGTAAAGTAAAAAGTCTAGTGACCGATTCGATCCTCAGTTCCGCATCAGCGGCAGAGGCTGTGAAAATAATCCAAAAGAAAATGATGGCAAACTGACTGATTTCGTAAAATTTTCCTCTTTTTCGCATTGTTAAATTCTCCTTTTTGCCCCGTTGTTGGCTGACAAATCCAGAGGGGCATTCCCGGATTTGTCAGGCTGAAACTGAATGTTCTTCCGGTGCTTATCTCATCCCTGCCGCATCCCGCAGGATATAAATTGCTTCGGCAATCCCGATCTTCCCGTCGCCGTTCACGTCAATGAATGGTACCGCACACGCGGGCAGGATGTCGGATCCGGCCACGGTTTGGAGTGCGAGTATCGCATCGGCAGGGCTCATTTCGCCATCGCCGCTGAGGTCGCCTTTCACGCACGAGGGATCGTCAAAAAAGACGGGATATTTTAACTGATGGCTCTCCTTTCCGTTGGAGACCATGATCGTATAAACACCAGACTGAGCCTGGGGAGGAAAGCTGAGAGAGATTTCTGTGTCACTCCTGACCGTGAGCCGCGCAATTTCCTTTGGCAGCGGCATTGTGAACAATCCGTCATCGCAGGCCGCATAAACGGCATCTCCTGAGACCGTCACACCATTCGCATAACCGGGTGTGGTGACAGAACCGACAATGACAGGGGTTTCAGGATCAGTCACGTCAATGACCTGCAATCCCTCATCCCCGTCGGCGACAAATGCGATGTTGCCGGATACCGCCACGCCCTCTGCATGGCCCGGCGTTTCAACAGAGCCGATAAACACAGGTTTTTCGGGATTGGCCGCATCTATGATTTTCAATCCCCTGGTGTCTGTGACAAAGGCAAAGCTGCTGGACAAGGTCACTCCTGTGGGATTCTCCAAAGGGTTCAGCGAGCCGATGACGGCAGGATGTTCGCTTTCGGTCATGTCTATGACGTGAAATCCGGTACGAGGGGAGCCAAGGGAGCCGATGATGGCAGGATTTTCAGGATCTGACACATCCACGACTTGCAGCCATCCGTAACAATAATCATCACAATAATCATCACCATACTCATCATTGCCAACGATAAAAGCGATATCACCGGATACAGCCACACG
>JAOZLU010000061.1:0-1858 GCA_029934695.1 Desulfobacterales bacterium
CCCGCGCATTTCTGATTTTCAAAGCACATTGGACTTGACAGGGCTTTCATCTCAGATTATATGTTATATGTTATGTGTTTCACTGGGATAAGTTGCGCTTTCGGAAGCTTATTCTGCCTTAATGTCTGTTTCGGAATTTTCCAAAGTAAAAGGGGAATCATGCCAGATTTTAAGAAAAAAAAATCCGGGGCTTCCGGGACGTACAGACCTTTTGAAAATCTGAAAAAGCTTCTTGAAGGCAAGTCGCTCCCGCTTGCGGATGATTCCCCTGCTGAAACGGTTGTGGTGCCCCATGTCAGCGTGGAACCGGATCACCCTGAATATGAACAACGGCTGTTTGTCAAAGCAATGGCTGAGGTGACACCCATTCCAAGAGGAAAATATTTTGAAGCGGATTTTGAGCTCCCTCCGGATATTTTTGATGACCCCGGAAGCATATTCAATGACGATCTCATTGACCCCGAAAGTCTGTTGCGCCTGAAAAACCTTGTGGAAAAAGGGGAAGGTTTTGTTCTTTCGGACACATCGGAATACATCGAAGGCACGGGATACTGTGACAATCCGGAACTGACAGACCGTCTGCACCGAGGAGATTTCTCCATGCAGGCTTATGTTGATCTTCACGGACTCGGCGCGGAAGCCGCACAGGAGGTGTTTGACGGATTCATGAAAGAGGCGATACTGACGGGCAAAAGGGCGGTTCTCATTGTGCATGGACGGGGCCTTTCTTCTCCGGCAAAGCCGGTTCTGAAAACCAAAGTCCAGGACTGGCTGACCCGCGGGCCCTGGCGCAAATGGATCATTGCGTTTTCAAGTGCGAGAGCCTGCGACGGTGGCACAGGAGCGACGTATGTGCTGCTCAGGAGACAGCCTTTTACAAAACGGTTCAGAAAAAAATATAAAAAACGAGGCAAAAGGAGGAGCGTTTAACGAATGATGCAATACGGTGCAATGAATTTCCCGGTGAATCCGATCTTGGATGAAATCAAAATGATTGCGGCAATGGGGTTTGACTACCTGGAACTGACCATGGATCCTCCTTGTGCCCACTACTCTGTTATTCGGGAGTATAAAAAGGATATTCTGAAGGCACTGGGAGCCTGTTCATTAGGGCTTGTCTGTCACCTTCCCAGCTTTGTCTATACAGCAGATTTCACCGAAAGTATCAGAAAGGCATCGCTGGATGAAATGCTGAACTCCCTTGAGGTGGCAGCGGAGCTTGGAGTGTCCAAGGCGGTTCTGCATCCGAGCATGGTCAGCGGCCTGGGAATCTATGTGATGGACACGGTCAGAAAATATGCATTCCAAAGCCTTGAGGCAATCGCGGAGAAAGCTGAGAAAAAAGGGATTTGCCTGTGCTTTGAAAATATGTTTCCCAATTACGGATTTTTCTCTGAACCGGAGGAGTTTGTCGAAATATTTGAGAAATTTCCGGAGTTCATGCTGACGCTGGATATCGGACATGCCAATATTGAGAGCAAAAAAGGCGGGAAAAGAATCCTTGATTTCATCGAAAAACTGGGAACCCGGATCGCTCATATTCATGTGAGCGACAATTCAGGCAAAAAAGACGAGCATCTTCCCGTGGGAAAGGGAACCGTTCCTTTTCCCAAGATCATCAGGGCACTCAAAAAAGCCGGATATCAGAATACAGTCACACTGGAAATATTCACAGAAGACAGGCGGCATCTGCTAGTGAGCAGAGATCGGTTTGCTGCCCATGTATAACCAACTGTTTTTATTCATATATGATCTGCCGGACGGGGTTGCAAACCCCGTCCGGCAATCTTGGCCGCAATATTCCGTCAATCACCGCCGGCAAAGGTTTCGGACGGGGTTGCAAACCCCGTCCGGCAAT
>JAOZLU010000061.1:1958-19968 GCA_029934695.1 Desulfobacterales bacterium
GAATCCAAAGACGCGAGAAATTTTGTCAAAAAAGCGGTCAACTGGGCCTTGCGACAGATTGGGAAGCGAAATCCGGAATTGAACAGACGCGCCATTGAGGTCGCTGAGGAAAACAGGCAAAAGGATTCAAAAGCAGCCCGGTGGATTGCCGGGGATGCTTTGAGAGAGTTGACTGGTGACAAGGTTCAGGAGAGACTCCGAACCTCACCGAAACATCGGGCTTCCGAAGATTTGGAAGCCAAAAAGGAGAAAGGAGCATAATATGGAAGGTGATTCTCACAGTAAGACAATCGGCTATATCCTGTGGATTTTCGGATTCCTGGGAGCGCACAGATTTTATTATGGAAAACCGATTTCCGGAACCATTTACTTTCTGACACTCGGACTGCTGGGTATCGGATGGATCATTGACCTGTTTCTGATTCCCTCCATGGATCGTGAAGCTGATCTGAGATTCAGGGAAGGAGACGTGGATTATAACACTGCCTGGATTCTGCTGACATTTCTCGGCCTTTTCGGAATTCACAGGTTTTATATCGGCAAATGGCTCACCGGGGTTGTGTATCTGCTGACAGGCGGTCTTTTTCTTGTGGGTGTTGTTTATGATTTTTGGACGTTAAATGACCAGATTCATCTTATCAACAGTTCAGCCCGACAGAAAATCTGAAAGCAGTTCGCTGTTCCATCTTCAGGCGGGTCTGGCATCGGACGGCATGTCCGTGTCAGTCCCGTGGAATCAGGTAATGTTACCCGGTGAGTGATCGGTTTAAACCTTTTGTAATGTCGTCGGTCAGTGAGTTGAAAAAATATGGTTATCTGAATAGGCTGACAGAATCAGGAAAGTGGAACCATGACAGAATATCAGGAAAAAATAAAAAACGGAGATAAAAATGGGCATCTATTGTCTTTTCAGACCTACAAAAGAGGAAGAAGCTGAGAAAATAAGACAAAATCCGGATTTGACAGCTTCCCTGTTTTACATATCACCCGAGATAGTGAGAGACGATGTTTACAGTATTGAAAAAGCATGGGACAATCTTCATCTTTTGCTCACAGGGGAATATACTGGCATTTATTGTGACAACCCTGGTGAGACACCTTTGGAAAAGGCGATCATGGGCGGCGAAGAAATCGGAGAAGCGCTTGATTACGGACCTCCGAGATGGCTGACACCGTCTGAGGTCGTTGAGATTCTGAATGTACTCAGCGAAATATCTGAGAAAGACCTGGCAAAGCGTGTTAATGATGCGTTTTTGGCAATGACCGATCTAAGCTATCGGAATGAAAAAGATGTTATAAGTTATCTTACCTGGGCTTTCACAACGATGAGGGATTATTATAAGTTGGCTGCGGATAATGCCCAGGGAATGCTGATTATGCTTTCATAAAAAGATTTCCTGATTATAACGGATGCGGGGAGTCCCCTCCCCTTATCTGCCAGTCCATGACGCTGATGAACATCCGGTGACAAATGACCAGTGATCAAAAAGGAATTGCATTGTTTCTTGTGCTGTGGGTGCTGACACTTCTGTCTGTCATTGTGGGCGAATTTTGCCATACCATGCGGACTGAGGTGAATATCACCCGCAATTTCAAGGAGGAAACCGAGGCATACTATATTGCCCTGGCAGGACTGAACACGGCGATTACGGAGTTGGTCAGAAATGTGAAAATGCCTCAGAAAACGCCTTTGCCTGAAAAAGGGGAAGAGGAAGAAAAACAAGATAAAATTGAATGGAGAATCAATGCTGATATTCCCGCGATTCCTTTTGCACAAGGTTATTTTAAAGTGAAAATTGAAAATGAAAGCGGAAAGATCAATATCAACAAAGCAGACAGACGTCTGCTGAAGATGATGCTGGACCGTTTTGATATTGAAGATGAGGATAAAGATATCATTGCGGATTCTGTTCTGGACTGGCGTGACAAAGATAATCTCCATCTTTTAAACGGTGCTGAAGATGATTATTATCTTTCTCTTGAAACGCCTTATGAGTGTAAAGACGGTGATTTAGACTCAATTGAAGAACTTCTGCTGGTCAGGGGCATGACATCGGAAATTTTTTATGGCGGACTGAAAGAGATGATCACGGTCTTACAGGATGAAACACCGGTGAGAAAAATCAAAAAGACGGTATCCAGAAAAAAAAAGTTTGATTTCAGCAGAATAAACATTAACGCGGCATCTCCGCAAATGCTGAAGGCACTTCCCCAGATGACAGATGAATTGGTGATGGGAATGATGGAATTCAGAGAGGAGAAAGATTTCACTTCACCGAGCGAACTGGTCCCCATTATCGGGGCTGAGGCATATAAAGCCATTCGTCCCTATATCACATTGAAAACGTCCGCTTTCTTTACCATACGCTCGGTGGGAATGATAGAAGGCAGCCGTACCCGGCAGGGGGTGCGGGTGATGGTAAAAATAGACCCGAAACTCAAAAACAAGTATCGTCTGTTACAATGGTTGGATGGTGACAATTATGAATTATGAATTGTGAATTTCAGGAGGATTTATATTGCGCTTTCAGAACAGTCTCGGTATTGACATACAGAATGAACATATTGCCATTGCATATCTGAAGACCTCCTTCAGGGGTGTCAGACTTTCAGCTCATGCGATTTATGCTTTGGAAAAAGATGCGTCTCAGCGGAGATCAGACAGGGAGAGGCTGGAAATCGTCGGAGAAATGGTGACGGATTTCATGGAGGAGAATCGAATTCCTTCGACGAACATCTTTCTCGGAATCCCCGAAGATATGACGATATGCAGAGATATTGATTTCCCTTTGGCAGTAAAGGAAAACCTTCGCTCAACACTCAGATATGAAATGGAGAAATATATTCCTCTGGCTGCGGACAATGTCCATTTTGACTATCAGATTCTTTCCGAAGACAAGCGGAAAAACCGGCTGAAGGTGCTTCTCGTTGTGGCGAAAAAGACTGCTGTTGAACCTTATCTGAATTTTTCCCTTTCCTCTCCACGCACTGGCGCGAGAGCAAAGGGTCGGGGAGGCTTATCCGGCATAGAAAGCAGTTCAACAGCCCTGATCAATTTTTTTGCCTATACGCGGAAAAAACGCGGGGCCATATCACACAGGGACGTTCTCAGGCTTCTGAAGTCAGAAACAGAGATGGATGCCCGTATCGGAGAATTTTCCAGAAAAGATATCCCTTCCCGCGATCTGGTTCCCGCGTTCGGCATTGCGTTGAAAGGCGTATGGAACGAATCGCCCATGCAGGTCAATCTGCTTCCGCCTGAACTGCAAAAGAAACCTGGCAAGGCAGGCTATTATACGATGCTTTTCCTGGCTGTCATGCTCATTTTGTCGGGAATTGCCTGGGGAGGGAGCCACATCCTGAAACAAAGGCTCATGTTGAAAGAACTGGACACAGAGTTGACTCGTCTCAGATCAGACCTTGGAAATCTTGATCAGATTCGGACAGGCTCTCAAGAATTGAAAGATATGGAGGCGTATCTGAATTCGATTCGAAGCAACCGTGTGTCTGTTTTGGAGATTTTGAAAGAACTCACTCAGGTTATTCCTGAAACAGCATGGATACAGGAAATTACATTTTCAAAAAAGGGAATGCAACTGAACGGATATGCAGAATCAGCCTCTGACCTGATTCCGCTTCTGGAGGATTCGCCTCTTTTTAAGGATGCAGTTTTCTCGTCCACCATCACAAAGGGAAAAGATGGCAAAGAGAGGTTCAGGATAGGACTTAAAGTGATTGGGCAATAATGGTGAATGGTAAATGACCAAAGAAAGAAAATACATACTGATCATCGGAGCCATCCTGCTTCTGCTGGGGGCGATATATCGTTTTTTTCCAGAGTTGCAGGAATTTCAGCCATTAGGAGAGGAAATTGCCCTGAAGCAGAGAAAGCTGGTAAAATATCAGCAGATGGTTCAGGAAAAAAGCAGGCTGAATGCAAGGCTCCTCCTTTTAAACAGAAACCTTGACCGTGCGGAATCCAGCCTTCTGAACGGTGAGACCCAGGCACTTGCAGCGGTGGATATTCAGAACATTTTGAATGATATCGCAGGCAGAAGTGAGGTCGAGGTGACGGCAATGCGGGTTTTAAAGTCCAGAGAACTTGGAGAAGACTCTCCTGCCAGGGACCGATATATAAGCATTCCGGTGCGAATTACCATCAGCGCCACCATCAGGCAGTTGAAGGAAGTTCTCTACAGAATTGAAAATTCTTTGAAATTTTTAAGGGTGAGCGACATGAGGATCAAAACAGACAGGGTCAGAGAGGCGAAAAAAGTCCGTTCAACGCTTACGGTTGAGGGTCTTATGAAAAAGAAGGATAAAGGATTACCAAAAAAATAATACCCGGAATGTAGGGTGGGTGCAGTGAAGCGAAGCGAGCGGAACCCACCTTATGCAGATGTCTCATCGTCTTGAAGAAATAAAGGCTTTCGTCAGTTCGGTTGAGATGTTATGCTCAAACACCTTCCCATCAGGCGTCACCCCCCTTATTTTTCCGTCATGCAGAAACCAGCCGAGAAGTTCTTTTCCGATCTTCCTTCTGTCCGAAATATCCGTGATATCCCCTTTCCTGAACGGTGACGGCTCTGAAATCGCCATTCCCCGATCTGTAAGTGATTTCATGAAATTCACGATTCTCCCCAGCCTCAGAATCGTAACCGATTCAAGTCTCGAAGTGGTGTGAGAGAGAGGCAGGGCACTGGATCGCATCATTGAAAAATGATCGGGGAGGATCCCTGCTTTTTCGGATAATTCAAAATCTGCGCTCCCGGGTGAGGGATAGAAAACAGATATCCCGGCAAGAACCTTTTTCCGCGCAAGGTAGAGAATATCGGCAAGAGAATCTTCCGCGTTTTGGTCCGGGGCACCTGCAATCACATAGCACACCACCTCAAGATCATATTTTCCCGAGAGAAGAATAACTTTTTCAACAGCTTCTCTGACATCGGGCCTTTGGAATTTCCTGAGCTGGGCCGGGGACGTTGACCCGAGAGAAAGATTAAGCGTTTTAAAGCCCGCGTCCTTCATCTTCTGAATCATCTCCTCATCCAGCGACGGCGGAAAAAGTCCGTTCATGGCCCGGAGTTCGAGCCGGTATTCTCGGAAACGTATCCTTATCTCATTCAAAAGCTTCAGAAACCATTTTCGGTCCAAAGACAAATTTTCATCTTCAAAATCTATGAAACCCGTATCATAACGGGTAACGGCGTTTTCAATCTCGCGGAGGACAGATTCAACGCACCTCCGCCGATATTTCAGGGCAGATGATCCCAGCGAACAGTAAGTGCATTTCATGGGACAGCCCCGACTGGACACGATCACCGTGCTTCCCTGTCTTTCTCTCCTGTAAAAGGAATGTTTCACAAGATGCATGGCTGGTAATGGATAATGATCCAAATCCTCCATCATGGCAGGCTCGCTGATATGAAGCGTTCCATCTCTTTTGCGAAAGACAATCCCCGGTATTGAATCCGGTTTCCAGTTTTCAGTTTTAACCGCTTCTGCAAGCAGCGGCATGGTGACTTCGCCTTCCCCGCGAAGAACAAAATCCACGGCCCCGCATTCCATAACACTTTCCGGCATAGCCGTGGGGTGATGGCCGCCGAGTAAGATTTTACATTCCGGATGAAATTTTTTGACAATTTCAGCCGTTTTTATGGCTTCATCGCTGTAAGCCGTGAAAAGAGAGGAAATCCCCACCAGAAACGCGCCGGAGTCCCTGGCGATTTTCCCGATATGCTCAAAGCTGTAGCCAAAATGCCTGAAATGATGGAAAAGCGCAAAAGGGGACACATCAGGTTTTCCATAGTATTCTTCGAGATACGCCATTTCCCGGGGCAATGCAATGGTTCGTGATTTGGAGGTGGCAAGCCCGTCAAAAATGTCCACTGAGAATCCGGCATTTTCCAGCACAGCGGCAATACAGGCCAGCCCGTAAGGAATGGTCCTTTTTGCGGTGAGATAAAAATCCCTGACTGGGGGCTGAATAAGGAGAATATCTGTCATATTTGTCAGTTGGCGATTCGGGACAGCAGCCGGAAAATGTCTCCGGAACATCGGAGAAATTCCCGCCGGCTTTCCGAATCATGTTCAGGTTGCCATGATTCATTGTCAATACGATTAAAATGCGTTTTGCCGAAATGCATGACCGAAAAAGTTTTGCCGGTCTGTCTGGCCCCTCTGACAAGCAGGGTCCGGCTTGTCTTCCATTCTGATAAAACAGTGTCAATATTGCGTCTGAGCATATATCCTCCTGCCAATGATGATGTTCTTGTTATGGGGATATTATATGCAGATATTGGATAATATGCAAGGTTGTTTCAGTCAGATATTGGATATTTTCACAGGTTGATCTGCCGGAATCATTTTTTCCAGTCATAAGAGGAGGGAATCAGGTTTTATTTAAGGCGCGGTTTGCGTCGGTGGTGCATATAATCCCCCCTTGAGGAAGGTGCCTTATATCCCAGTTTTTTTTCTGCCTTATCAATGACTGCAATCAGGTCATCCACCCACCTGGCATCCATCTGAGTTCTGAGCCAATCCAGGCAGGCCGGCCTCACCAGTTTCTGCAGGGCAGAAACATTCTCACCGGTCAGGGCGGATATTTCCATCCCCTCATTTTTCAGTTGGATGAGGGATTCCTGTTCACGCAACAGAGACATACTCCTGGTGGACATCCGGCCGCCTTTGACCGCATCTCTCATAATATTTTTGTCATCTTCGGGAAGACCGTCATACCACGCCTTATTACACAGCCACATCTGGTAACCGAACTGGGAATTTGCCAAAGTCATGTATTTCTGAACCTCGTAAAGCTTGAATGTCGCGACGACAAAGGCAGGATTCGTCTGCCCGTCTGCCACACCGGTTTGGAGCGAAGCATAGGTCTCAGGCCACGGAATCGGCACGGCACTGGCACCCAACGCCTTGTACATAGTCATCTGGAGGGGACCCATGGCGCGGAGCCTGATGCCTATGAAGTCAGACGGTGTCTGAAGGGGGCGTTTGTTGTTGGTGATGGCTAAAAAGCCTGAATCAACGATGGCCAGTGCCTTGATGCCGGTCTCCTCGGTAAATGCCTCCAGAAGTTTCTGAGCATAAGGGCTATCTGCCACTTCCCAGGCCAATGCGTCGTTTTTGAAAAGATAGGGTGACATCATCACTTGGGATGGCGGAAATATCCGTGAGAGTGTCACCATGGAAGCTGAAATTATCTGCACTGCGTTGCTTTTGAGAGCCTGCAGGATATCCGTTTCTTTTCCCAGTGTCCCCGCTGGAAAAATTTTTACCTGCAATCGTCCGCCACTGCCCATTTCCATCAGATGGGCAAAACTCACCACTCCAGCAGTATAAGCGGCTTTATGGGGATCCGGGTTGCCAAGATAGGCGAATTTGATTGGTGTCTCGGCCATAGACGGCGTACCCGCGAAAAAGCCCAGCGTCATTGTCAGAATGATGGAAAATGCCAGGTATTTTCTCATTTTATCTTCCTCTCTATTTTTTTGACATATTTATCTGATT
Organism: Desulfobacterales bacterium; assembly: GCA_029934695.1. Classification (GTDB taxonomy): domain Bacteria; phylum Desulfobacterota; class Desulfobacteria; order Desulfobacterales; family 4be13; genus JAOZLU01. Next base: position 9,480 of record JAOZLU010000061.1, read on the forward strand.
AAATGCAAAGCGAACTTTAGGGATATCCTGTTTTCAGATCAATAAAAAATGGAATGTGTTCATTTTCATCTATGACTGCGAGCAGATAACGCCCCCGCTGACTGACGGGCACGGATGCAAAGTTTGACAATTTCAATTGTGACATCTTCCGATATGAGTGTTCTGAGTCTGCTTTCGCCTTTTCTGAAACCGATACGGACAAATTCTTTCAGATTAAGCACGATATCCTGTTCCTTAAAGTGCTTCCTGTGTTTTTTCAGAATCCTGCGAAAACTGTCGGTGATGAGGATACGTTTCATTTCGTCACAATTTTGCAATTAATCCCGGGACAGATTCTGAGAAGTGTATTTTTTCACCACCCTTCCGAACAGATTCTGTATTTTTCCGGAACTGACAGCCTCAATGACGCAGGCATCAAAATTCCGTTCATCCGCCTCTTCTTCCAGAAGCTCATAAAGTCTGTCCATGTTCTCAATCATAAGATATGCAAGCATGTCCTGCTGACAGTTATATCTTTCTGATGTCATGGTAAATGCTTCTTTGAGTAATTTTGTCATTTTTACCTCCGCACCCTTCACCTGACGCTGATTTTGCAAATCGTTCCGAGTAATGTTTGGGTTATGGCCCGGATTTATCAATCCGAGCCGAGCAGTGCAATCCGAGCCGAGCAGTGTTTGGGTTATGGCCCGGATTTATCAATCCGAGCCGAGCAGTGCAAGCCGAGCCGAACAGGAAGGGACCGAGGCGGGATGTTTTTATCAATCTCCCCAGGAACACCCTGGAACACTGTTGCCGCACACAGGGGTACGTACAATCCCGAGACTTTCACCCGGGCCAGTGTAAAATTCATAGGGGTTGTTTGTGGTCGGATCTGAAGGGTCTCTCCAAGTGCCTTTATGGATCAGGGTATCAGAATATGTGCGATTCATCCGTGTTGTCTCATTACCATCTGCATCAGTAACTGTCACTTTTATGTTGGTGCCGGCAATGGGCGGATTTCCATTCTTATCCTGAAGATATATGATATGCTTTGTTCCGCTGTCAAGGGGTTCCGTAGTCCATTCCAGTTCACACAGCCCTGAGAACAGCACCGGGGTCCGGGCCATAATCAGATTGGTCAGACCGCTCCTGCTCTCCTGCCAGACCGGTGCTCCGTTATCCAGGCCGTTGGCGGCTTTGAAGAAATTGATTCCTTCCCCGCCAATATAAAGAGAAGCAGGATCATCAGGATCATCCGCGGCTATTACATGCTGGGCAAAGAGCGAGATATCATCCGGCGGGTCATACAGGGGCAGGCCAATATTCGCTTCTCTCCAATCCTCCGGGATCATGGACCCATCCGGATTCAGACCATGAACATACAAATTCCCCACCGCATGAGGTTCCAGAGCACCCAGAAAATAGGTAACAGCATACAGCAACCGATTCTTCGGATCCACCAGAAGATCTTTGATATATTTCCCCGGGTCTTTCGTCGTGTTGAAGGTGAAGGTGTCGCCGACCCTGAAGCCTCCGACTCCTCCACTGCCGGTTCCGTCATTAATGGTGAAACTCAGCATGTTGGGAATGGAATACTCGCCGGTGGTGATATCATATTCATCCTGAGGTCCGGAAATCGTGCCGGTCACGCTGAACACGCCCCCGTTCGGCGATTCTTTGACACATGCCACAGTCCATGTCTCCGAGAGACAACCCGCAGACACTGTCACTTTGCTCATCATGCCGTATCCTTTGTTATTGTTGCCTGCCACGGGCGTGGTCGCGCTCAGACCTTTTCCCATGCCGCTCGTATAGGCTGTCCATGAGGTGCCGCTGTCGGTGCTGACCCATACTCCCGTATCATTGGTTCCGGCATAAATGGTATCGCTCTCACCTCCTGAAGAACTCGGATGCAGTGCCAGTGTGTTCACAGAATCTCCGGCAGATCCCCGCTTTATCCATGTCTGAGCGCCGTTTACGCTTTTAAAGATGCCGGATCCGGTTGCCGCATACAGGATGGCAGAATCGCCGTGGGTATCCCTCACCTTGACGATATCATAAACGTAAGTTCCGTAACCCAGCCTGCTCTCTGTGGCACTGAATGAGAAATTGTCTCCCTGCTCAAAAGATTTACCTCCGTCTGAAATCACAAACGCCACCTCACCGTTATCCGAAGCATAATCCAGATTGGTATTCGCAGTTGCGGACTGCAGGCCGGATTTTGATCCGCTCACCCGCCAGTTGCCTCCGCACGGGTCTTCACTGTTCGTGCAGTAAAAAGTGACTGTCCATTCCTCCGACATGGCAGTGGCGGAGATTACTGGCCTGGACATGGTCCCATCACCCTGATTTGTCCCCGTGGGTTCAGGTGTCGTGACTGATCCGCCCCACTGGAAATGCTCGCCGTCAGGCGCAAAATATGCGCCCATGCCTTTGGTTCCGATCCACACATACCGATAGCACGGAATCTCCTTGCTCATGTATGCGCCCTGTCTGGAATCATAATATTCATAATAACAGATATCGCCGTTGCACCCGCTGCTGTCACAACCGTCATCATCAGGCAGGACGGTCTGCACCGCGGCATCGGTGGCGAACACGCCGTTCCATTCCTCCACATTGTTGCTGTTCCAGTTCAGGCCGCCGTCCATACTGCGATATATATTTCCCCCCCCTGAGTAGCCTGTGGCAGCATAGATCGTGTTCGGATTATCCGGGTCAGCGGCAATGTCATTTATGTATGGATCAATCCAGTTCTGCCCCTGAACAGTGGATGACCTGCTGATATTCTTCCAGGTTGCCCCGGAATCCAGAGATTTATAAGCCCCGCCTCCGTCAGTTCCCGCATAAAGGATCTGATTATGTTCGGTGTCCCTGACCACTGACAAAGAAGTGACATGAGTTGTCCTGCCCCCGTTGATGGCCTCCGCGGTCACAGAGACAAATCCCTGGGAAGGAATCGGATTTGGCACTGAATAGAGCGCGTTGGACGCGCTTCCATCTGAGGTGGCAGCCGTGCCTGGGTCAAAAAGACCGCCTGTGCTGTATGTCTTAAATGATATAGCAGTGTTATTCGGAACCGAATTGCCCCAAAAATCCCCCGCGTCCACTGTCACTGTATTGTTCAGGCCGAATTTCCACAGCCCCGAAATATTCACATATTGGGCATAGATGCCGAATGCCTCTCCCACCGGGGGACCGGCCACAATGGCGAGACTCGCATTATTATCCACACTTCTGTCATAAAAATACGTTGCATTGACGCTCACCGGGCCCGGCTTGGATCCGCTTCTCAGCACAGTGCTGACCTTACCGTCGACGGTGTAGCCAAAGGCTGGCGAGATATCCTCTCTCCCATTCGGACCGCTCATAATGACAAAATCAATCCGATATCCGTCCGCGACCGGATTGCCCATGGAATCATTGACATCAAAAATAATCTGAGAGGTGGCCTGGCCTCCGGTTCCTTTGATGTTCACAGAATCAGGATCAGGATAATTTTCGGATGTCTTTATAAAGGCCGGCGGGGGCTGGACAGTAATATCTCCGGCCCCGGTGACCTCCACACTGTCCGTGACCCAGCTGGCCGTTACCCTGACCACGCCGCCCTGGGCCGCACTCCTGAATCTTATCAGCACCTCGCCCTGATCATCTGTCTCCCCGAAAGAAGGCCGTATTTCACCCAGTTCATTGACAAACTCGCCCATACTCACATTGTCCAGTATGAACTCAACCCTCTCTCCCGGAGCAGCGGGCACACCGGTCACATCTTTCAGGGTGGCTGTGACAGTGGTGGTTGAATCCCTGGTTCCGAGAATTGTGTTGGGAATGATGAGAAGACTGATGCTTCCCGGGGTGTATTCCACCTGGATCTCGTCTGTCCTCCCTCTTACCTCGGCCTGGATGGTTGCGGTTTCTGCGGTTTCTCCGCTTGTGAGAATGACAAAAGCCACACCCCCATAAGTGTAAGCGGTGATTGTTTTCCCTCCGCCCTCAAAATTTCCGCCCCCCCGGGTGATCGTAAACTCCACCGGCGTATCATCTTCCACTTGGCCCTCCACTGCCGTGACTGTGGCACTGACAGAGGACGTGCTGGAACCGTCCGCGGGGAGGCTGGTGGGATCCGCACTCAGGCTGACAGATGCAATCGGAGTCACTGAAGGCGGTTTGAAATTCACCGTGATATTCTCAGGAACGCCCTGCGTTCCATAGCGGGCTGTGACTGTGGCCGAGCCGGGTGCCAGGGGTGCAATCAGATTCACCGTCGCAATTCCGTCCTCACCGGTTATTGCACTCTCACTGTCCAGCGTTCCCGCGGTGGTGGAAAAATCAACAGTTTCGCCCTGCACGGCGATCCCGTCCGAGTCCTTGAGCCGGACCCGTATCTCAGTGGAAGATATGCCGTCAGCATCAATGGCCGGAGGTGTCGCTGCTATGTCAGAAAGGAATATGCCGAGAAAGGTCACGCTGATCTGAGGCTTTTCCGCAACACCTTCCACCCTTGCGCTGACAATGGCGGTTCCCATGGTCAGCGGTGCGATCAGCTGAACCTCGGCAACCCCGTTTTCGGTTTTGCCTATGAACGCGGTGTCCGAGTTCTCAAAAGTTCCCCCGGTGGTGACAAAAAACACACTGACCCCGTCGTTCACAAGATTGCCATTGTCATCCTTCACCTCTGCACGGATCGCTGCCATGTTTTCGCCATTTGCGTAAACTGTGTCCGGGACAGCACTCACTTTGATATGAGCCGGATCGCCGGCTGTCTGGGTGATATCAGTTTCCGCATTCTCAGTCCCGGCCTCGGCCTGTATCGTAATCACGCCCGTTGTCAGGGTACTGGTGTATGGGAATGTGGCCTCTCCATTCCGGTCTGTGTCCGTAACTGTCAGTTTCCGGGGATTTGACACATCAGTCACATCCCTGAATGTCACCGGGACATTCGGGGCGATGTTCCCTTCTGCATCTTTTACTGTTGCCGTCACCAACAAACGGGAACTCCCGTCAGCCGGAATGCTGGTCCGTGATGCCGTGATCAGGACTTCGCCGATGCCGTCCGGGGCCACCCCGATGATGAGCGGAGTTCCGGGACTGACACCGTTGGCTGATCTGGCGGTAATGGCCACCTGACCGGATTCAGAAGAGGCAGTGAAAGAAGTTGTGGCTGCTCCGTCAGAAATAGTTGCTGTCTGCGGAGAGAGTATCCCCCCGCCTGCGGTGACTGAAAACGTGATCTTTCCGTCGCTTACCGGATTTCCTTCCATGTCGGTGACCAATGCACGGACTGAGCTGGTTCCTCCGGCCTGAAGGCTGTCCGGAGATGCGGACAGCACAATTCTGCTCACCGCGCCGGAGACAAATTCCACATCTGCTGTGCCAGTCACTCCGCCAGCGGAAGCAGTCACCTTCGCTGTTCCTGTATTCTCGGAACTTCTGAGCATGACCGATGCCACACCGTTTGAGGTTGGAACTTCCCAGGATGTCCGGCAGGAAGCATTGTTGCATATCAGTCCCGCGGTGGTCGTGAACGTCACCTGTGTGCCGTCCTGCACCGGATTATTCGTGTTATCCAGTATTGTTGCGGTAATCAGGGTTTCAGATACGCCGTCGGCCGGGATGTTCCCGGAAACAGAACCGCTTTTGACAGATACGGAATTGACAACTGTGTCAACAAGGGTTATGTCCGCAGACCCGATATTTATGCCATTGCCTGTCTTTGCTGTGACAGTGACTGTTCCCGGGATAGTTCCTGCTGTGTAATCCACACTGGCGGTGCCGTTTGACGTGGTCGCTGTCCTTGAAGAAAGCACACCTGATCCTGAACTGTCAAAAACAATAAGGGTTCCGTCGGCCACAGTATTGCCGTTGGCATCGCTGACTCTTGCCTGTATCTGGCTTGTGCTTTTTCCGTCTGCACTCATGCTTGCAGAATTGGCTGAAACCGTTGAATATTGGGCTGCCGGGGGGCCTGCAACAAACGTCACCGTAATTTCGTCTTTAACCTCGGTGCCCACTGTGGCTGTGACTGTGGCCTCGCTCACAAAATCGGGACTGGTCAGCGTGACGGTGGTCTTCCCGTCCTGCGTTGTTTTGCTGGTCTGAAGAAGGGTTCCCGCGGTGGTGGCAAAACGGACAACTGTCGGTGTCGTAACCTCGTTTCCCCTCACATCAAAGACCACAGCCTCAATTTCACAGGATGACTGGCCATCCGCTGTCAGGGTGGCAGGAGTGGCAGTAAGGGTGACTGAGTACGGATCAGTGGCAGTATCCTCAGTATTGAAGGGTGAATGGGACAGATTGTCCTCGTCACCGACCTGATATCCCAGCCACAGGATGTAAGACGAACGGGTCTCTGTGCCGGAAACCACAACGCTTGCAGTGATCTCATCTTCAATCCAGACTGCGGAGCGTTTAAGATAGATCAGGTTGAACTCGGCCATGCCGTTCTCATCTGTCGTCACCTTTGAGGGGAGATTTCCCGCGGCTGTGTTGAGCGGGGTAAGTTCACCATCAAGGTTCACGTCTTCTCCGGGATCCAGAATGAGGTTCCTGTTTGTATCCTCATTCGGGGTGCGGGCAGCGTGATAAGCACATGTTCCCGTGCCGTCAAGACAATCGCTCCAGTATCCTGTTGCATAATTCACAGGCCAGACTCCGAGGGAAACTTCCGCATTGGGAACAGGGTTCCCGTTCGCGTCGGAAACAATCACAGACATGGGTAGTGAGTAAGCGGTGTCATTGCTCATTGAAACAACCTTGCTGCTTATGCCAAGAGACACAGATCCGGCCGTTCCCCCGATCACGATGGACGTATATGAGGCCGGAATGTCGGACCGGTCCACGACAATAGCTTTGACAGTGACGCCCTTTGCATCCGAGCCAAGTGACCCGGAAAAGAATTTTACGCTTGCGACACCAGTATCGTCTGTCAGCACATACACGGGCGAGATGCTTTCACCGCCCCCGGTGGTATTCTCAATGGAAAAGGCCACGGGCGCGCCGCCCACCACCTGATCTGTTGCATTTTTGACAGTTGCGGTCAGGTCAACCGTGTTGACTTCATCACCTGTGCTCGGGAGCATTATGGTCGCACTGGCCTGGAGCGCAATTTTCGCAGCATCCTTCGACGGAGCTGAGATAGCAACTTTTAAGGTATCTGAGACCCCGGGTGATATTTCATCCACCACCTGGATCGTTGCCAGACCGGCTTCAGTTGAGGTGAGAACAGCATAAGCTTTGCCGTCCGCAACGGGCACGTTGCTTAATATCGTGCTTCCGCTTTCTTTCCAGATCCCGAAGGTGGTGGTAAACTTCACAGACTGGCGTCCTGGTGCGCTGACAGTAATCGTCAGTTCATCTCCGGTGTGCAGGCTGGCCGGGTCCTCCGCGGGCGATGAGATGGCAAATTCCTCGCCAACCGAACTCACTGTGAACAGCAGGGTGGCTGTGGCTCCGAGGGATGTTGCCTTGAGCATGACCTCACCTGTTCTTGTGTTACCCCGGATTTTCAGTTTTAATTCGCCGTTTACATCGGTCCTGTAGGACGTGTAGTTGGGACCAAGAAGTTCCCATACAAGCGCGTTATTCTCTGTGAGGGCATCTTCCGGGTCAACGCTTTTTATTTCCACCTCCGCGTTATAAACAGGGTCCTCATGGGCATCTCTCACAGTGACGGTCAGGATGGCCTGTCCCAGGTTGGTTTTGTCTGCTTCAAGCTTGACAGAGGTTCCTGTGATTTTTACAGGCACGGACTTTGCAAGGTCTCCGGCACTGGCAGTGATAAATACGGTCCGGTTCTCCTTTGCAGCGCCCGATGAAAATATGACCTTTGCAATGCCGTCAGCCCCGGTTTTGACAGTTGAAGCACTGAGCTGCCCTCCCTCGGCACTGAAATTGATCGTCACCCCTTCCAAGGCAGCATAGTTGCTGTCCAAAGCTGAGACAATAATCTCCGCACTGTCTGAGTTGTCGGATTTCACAAAGCTCTGGGATGTGTCTAAAGAGAGCATTTCAGGTTGCTCTGTAGTCTCGTCGCTTTTCTTTGTCAATTCCACTGTTACTTTCTGGGAAACATTGCCGGCTCTGCATATCACTTCAGCGGTTCCTGCGGCTGTGCCGGCAATCAGAGAGACACTGGCGTTCCCGCTTTCAGATGTTCGGACAGACGTGGCAGAAAGTCTGCCCATATTTGTCGAGAATTCCAACAGAACCCCCTTGATCGAGTTGAGGGAACTGTCCTTGACTGTGGCGGTTATCAGGGAGGAAGTGGTGCCATCCGCGGGAATCTCCGCGGGAGAAGGGGTTGACAGGGTCATGGATGTCACCGACACATTCGGCTCCACCGCTGTGCTGGAAGTAAAATCCACATAGATCCGCCGCATGATGCCTCCTGCTGTACATAGTATCTCCGCAGTCCCCCGTGTGATTCCCGCAGTCAGGGTCACAGTTACAGTTCCTGTATTATCCGAAGTGGTCGTCTCCTCGCTTTTCCTCCCATTGGAAAATCGCCCGAGGTCCGTGGTAAAAATCACAGACGTGCCTGAAGGAACTGCGGCTCCGGATTTGTCCTTTATAATCGCATCAATGGTTGATGTGTCTTCCTCGTCCGCGACAATGCTGGCAGGCTCGGCTGTCAATGTGATGCTTCCAGCAGAAGGAACATCCGAGCTGGTAATTTCGACCGTGACCTTATGAGAAACATTACCGGATTTGCATGTCACCTCGGCAGTGCCCGGTTCGTTACCGGCGATCAGGGAAACCCTTACGATCCCGGTGCTGTCAGGTGTTGATACATCTTCGTTGGAAATTCTGCCCAAGTTCGTTCTGAACGACACCAAAGTCCCTTTGGGAACCGGCATCCCCGCAATATCACTTATTTTCGCCTCAATCACCACCGAGCTTGTGTTGTCCGGGGGGATGGTTGCGGGATCAGGAGGAGTTATGGAGATGATTGCGGGTATAACGTCGTCAGTGCTGAACTCCACTGTGATGTTTCGTGTCTCATCGCCGACCACGCAGGTTACTGTGGCGATTCCCTGTGTTGTTGCAGCCCTGAGTGTGACACTGACAGATCCGCTCTTATCCGTGGTGACGGCCTCTCCTTTTTTGCCATTGGAAAATCTGCCATTATCTGTGCGAAAGAAAACAGAGGTGCCTTCAGTCACCGGCTTTCCGAATTTGTCTGTTACCAATGCGTCAATGATTGCGGTTGCCTCACCGTCAGCGGGAATTTTTTCCGGATCGGCCCACAATATGATGGTTGAGGGGGCAGTGTCTGTCAGGTCTTCGGTGAACTCAATATCAATGCTCTGAGGAACGCTGCCGGCTGTGCAGGTGACTTGTGCAGTGCCAGGGGTATCTGCTGAGATCAGGGAAACGATGACGGTTCCGTTTTGATCAGAGGTTTCCGTCTCTGCCTGGGATATGGTGCCGAGGGTTGTTGTGAATGTTACTGGTGTTCCTTTGGAAACAAACAGATCAGAGCTGTTTTTTATTGTCGCCCGGATCGTAACTGAACTATAGCCGTTTGCAGGGATGCTATCATTACCAGATGTCAGTTGTATGGACGCAGGCTCACCGTCTCCTCCGGGGGAGTTGAGTTCAATATTCATGGCTGCGGGAGCATAGCCATACGCTGATATCTGATAGTCGGCAACAGTTGAGGCTCGGGATGATGTGTCAGTGTTGAAATCTCCCACCCAGGCGTTGATGCTTACAGGGCCGACTGTGTCTGAGGCGATGTATGTAATTTGGGCTGATCCGTCTGCTGATGTTGTGGCCCGTGCCCTCCATCTATCTGTATCAAATTCTTTGAAATGCCCAGAGCCTGATGTAATGGCAAAATTGACATGTTCCTCAGGCACAATATCGCCGTTGGCATCTGTCACTGTCGCTGTAATGATGCTCTCACTGGTCCCGTCTGCGAGGAGTTCCGGTGGAGAGGCATTCAGACTGATTCTGCCCATTCCCAGGGCAATATCCATGAGGTCGCTGGAGACACCGTTTTCTGCGACGGCCTGAATCGTTATTTTTTTCTCATCAGATGCCTCAATAAATTTGTTATATGGGATTTCAGGGGCTGTGAATGTCGTTGTGGCGACTCCTCCCGATGTATCAGCCCGCCCATCCAGATATTCTATGTAATCATCCTTTCCAAGTCCTGATATTACTGTGAAGTCAATACGCTCCCCTTCGAGTGCATCTCCGTTGGCATCCTCCACAGTAGCTGTAAGGGTTGTCTCGCTCTTACCGTTTGCTGTCAGGATATAATCCGAGCTTCTGAGGTCAATAAAACTCGCCGGCCCCGGCCCGGACGGCGTCTCCGAATCTGCCTCGGTCTCACCGCTGCCTGTTGCTCCGCATCCGGCCATCAGAAACAAAGAAAATAAAACTGTCACAAAACACAAACCAACACGAATATTATAACCTGATCTCATGAGAAAACCCTTTCTTTAGATAATTATTGATAATTCCTGTGACATCCGGGGTTGCAACATCAAACATCAAACATCAA
>JAOZLU010001058.1 GCA_029934695.1 Desulfobacterales bacterium
AGAAACATGAGATAAGACTGAATGAGCTTCTAAGCAAATCTGGGAGCAGGTTCATTCTCTCAACCTGGCACAGCAATGACTATCGTAAAAATACTTATCTGAATACAATCTGGAGCAAATTCAATACCCTGACAAGAGAGCATTTTTATCATATCGGCGGTTTTGAAAAAAACAGGAACCCGATGTTGGAAGCACTGGTCACAAATTTCAAAGCAGTTTATGTTGAAAAGTCAAATAATAAGGCAGAACAATTACCACTTTTTGAAATGTAATAATGGAAATCAAAGCTATACGTCTGAAAAATTTTAAAGCCTTCCGGGAGGCTGAAATGCTGGATATTCCTCGGATGTCGGCCATTGTCGGTGCTAATGGTTCTGGAAAATCAACGCTTTTTGGCATATTCGGATTTCTTAAAGACGCTCTGGCATCCAATGTCCACACGGCCTTGACCAGATTGGGAGGAAGTCGGGGATTTCAGGAAGTTCGGACCCGGGGCACAGAGGGGCCTATCGAAATCGAAATTAAATTCCGGCCAAAGGCATCCTCTCCGCTGATGACTTATTTTCTGGCAATCACTGAACAGGACGGCCGCCCTGTGGTCGAGCGTGAAATCCTGAAATACAGGCACGGCAGCAAAGGGCTGCCCTGTCATTTTTTAGATTTTTCCAAAGGCAGGGGAACGGCTGTCACAAACGAGATGGATGAGGTGGGAGATGAAACCGAACTTAAACGTGAAGAGCTTACGTTAAGGTCTCCTGATATTCTGGCAGCCAAAGGACTTGCCCAGTTTCAACGATTTCCAGCTGCCATGGCATTGGGCGATCTGATTGAAAACTGGCACATCTCCGATTTTCATATCAGTCAGGCACGACCGGAACAGGAGGCTGGCTATGCCGAGCATTTGTCCACTGAGGGCGAAAATTTGTCACTAATTACGGAATTTCTTTTCAGACGGCATCGTGAAATATTTGATAAAATTCTGGAAAAACTCTCCCAACGGGTACCCGGCATTGACAGGGTAGAGGCCAAAACCACAGAAGAAGGTCGGGTGTTGCTGAAGTTCCGGGACGGTGCGTTTGAAGAATCCCTTTCGTCAAGATATGTCTCTGACGGCACAATAAAAATGTTTGCCTATCTGATTCTGCTCTATGATCCGGCCCCGCATCCTCTGTTATGCGTGGAAGAGCCTGAGAATCAACTTTATCCCAAGCTCTTGTGGGAGCTGGCCGAGGAATTCCGAATGTACGCCAACCGGGGAGGGCAGGTATTTGTCTCCACTCACTCGCCGGATTTTCTGAATGCCCTGGACATAAATGAGGTGTTCTGGCTGGTGAAGGAGAATGGTTACGCAGTTATCAAAAGAGCCAGGGATGACGAGCAGGTTGCCGCGTATATGGCAGAGGGAGACCAGATGGGGTATCTGTGGAAGCAGGGTTTTTTTGAAGGAGCTGATCCG
>JAOZLU010001059.1 GCA_029934695.1 Desulfobacterales bacterium
GATGTTGGATGTTGGATGTTTGATGTTTGATGTTGGTTCCGCTTCGCTTCACCCACCCTACATTTTTTGTAACCTGAAACCTTTAAGGAGAAAAAAAATTATGGCTTTAGAATGGATGCCGAGAGATAACGAAAAAAAAGATCACACATTGCACACCACCCCTTACTGGAGCGATGAAGCCCCGGGCGTGGTTTATGAAAAACGGCCCCTGACGGACCCGGAAGGGAACGTGGTGGAGAATCTCTATGTGTCGTGGATTCGCCTGAATAATCCCAAACAATACAATTCCTATACCACAGATATGGTCAAGGGTGTCATCGCAGGTTTTGAAAACGCTTCCTTAGACAGGAGCGTTGTGGCAACGGTTTTTACGGCTACCGGACCCTACGCGTTCTGCACCGGCGGCAACACCAAAGAATACAGCGAATTCTACAGCATGAGGTCCGATGAATACGGCCAGTACATGGAGCTTTTCAATCACATGGTGGATTCCATTCTCGCATGTAAGAAACCGGTCATCTGCCGGGTGAACGGCATGAGAGTGGCTGGTGGCCAGGAGATCGGAATGGCCTGCGATATCACCCTCTCATCGGATCTGGCGATTTACGGACAGGCTGGCCCCCGGCACGGGTCCGCACCCGACGGCGGCTCAAGCGACTTTCTTCCATGGTATCTCTCCATGGAGGATGCCATGTGGAACTGTGTTTCCTGCGAAATGTGGTCTGCCTATAAGATGAAGACAAAAGGGCTTATCAGCAAATGCGTTCCTGTCCTGAAGGTGGATGGCGAATGGGTCCGAAACCCCACGATCATCACTGACCGTTATCTTGAGGACGGCGAAATTGTTTATGGCGAGTACGAAAAAGGGGACAAGCTCAAGGAAGCCCGGGCCTTTGTCAGACAGCATCAGGCCAATGCGGATTTTGAGCTGCTGGACAAGGAAGTTGACAAAATCGTATGGACCTTTTCCAACCTCTTTCCCGGATGTCTGATAAAATCCATTGACGGCATCCGCATGAAAAAGAAGTATTTCTGGGACATCTGCAAGAACGGCAACCGCCACTGGCTGGCCGCCAATATGGGCGGCGAGGCGTTCCTGGGCTTCGGAGCGTTCAACACCAAGAAAATCACCGGTCAGGATACAGTTGATTTTATCAAATTCCGCCAGAACATCGCGGAATGCAAGACCTGGGATATGGATATGTTCGCGGAGGTGATGGGGAAACCCAAGGAATAAGGAAACTCTGGTTTGTGGAGATGTTCAGGGTAAGCGAACCGATGCACAGTCTGACTCTGATCTGTGGCGGGGAAAGGCTCAGGGACATCCTTTTGGGCAGCCTGAAGAACACAGGCTTACCCCGGATGTCACCTCAGCCGACCAGCCAATTTCTGAGCGAAATTGAAAAAATTCTGATTGAGAATGATATGACATGAGAACGATTCCGCTGAAAATCC
>JAOZLU010000062.1:0-12054 GCA_029934695.1 Desulfobacterales bacterium
GTTTCAGGGCCTTTCTGTCTCCACAGGCCCGTAAGATGAAAATTTTTGCATGATGACCTCTTTCTGATACATGCAGGCCCAGACCGCTTATTATTTCAAAATGGTGTCAAGAGTCGGTTCTGTCCTGTTTACTGTTCAGCCGGAATCCCCGATGCCCTGAGCTTTGCCCTCAGTTCCCTGATCTGCTCCTCGGCTTCCCTGGCCAGTTTTTCGGCCTTTTCGGTCTTCCTCTTTTCGGTTGCGGCCAGTTTTTCGGCCTTTTCAGCTCTTCGCCTTTCCTTTTCGGCTCTCCGCTTTTCCGCCGTCACCAGTTTTTCGATTTTCCGCTTTTCCGTGGCCACTTGTTTTTCGGCTTTTTCGGCTCTCCGCTTTTCGGTTGCAGCCAGTTTTTCGGCCTTCTCAGCTCTCCGCATCTCCTCCTGATAATATGGCAGAACGAAGTCGCTGTAAAGATTGTCCCCCGACATCTCCTTCGGCAGAGGCACGGCATCCAGGTCGGATATCCGGAACCGGAATCCCGGCAGAACCTCGGACCGGATCACCTTCTCACGCCCCTGGGTGATGCGCACATATTTTCCCCGCTTACCCATGCGGTAGAAGGCCTGGTGTCTGCCCTTCGCATCAAGGATGAAATACTCCCTGACACCCGCGGCCTCGTACTCCCTCTTCTTGTCAACCGTGTCCCGCGTGATGTCCTCCGGCGTGGTGTCGGATATCGCCTCCACGCACAGGTCAAATATGCCTGAGTAGGAGCGGTCCCTCCTGCGGATCCTGACAGGGTTGTCTGCCGTGGCGACACCCAGATCAGGCCTCCGTATGTCTGTCACGCCCGGAATGTTCAGGCGGAAGCCGAACTCCTGATTTGCGACATCGGCAATCGGATACGTCTCAAGATATGCCTTCAGGAGCGTCATCATCCATTGGAGCGCAAGAATCGTCTCATATTCCGACACGGGTTTCTCCTCCAGTATGCCGTTCCTCCACTCGTAGCAGAAGTCCGGGTGTCCGTACCACTTCTCCCAGTATTCCTCCTCGGACACGGCCCGGCCGTCCTCCGAGCGGGAAAAGCCGTCCCGCCGGAGGTCCGGTCTCAGAGGCCGGGCCTCGCACCTTCCCTGATGCAGTCTCTGATGCAATGTCTCTGTTTTCATGGCTGTCCGCTGTCCCCGGTCTGCTGTCATAACATAGTCCCCGGCCTCCGTTTTTTCAGATATCTGTTTATACAATTTCAATCCCCTGCCCGTCAGCTAAAAAATATTTTGTCTTTAACACTCATAAAACAGGATAGCATCTTTTTTCAGTCCTGTCAACTACAGGGAATGGATGTGAATATGGCGGACATGGTTTCCATGAACTGCTCATATTTTTCCCGGTGAAGAATAAAAAGACACCAGATAAAAGCCACGTCACCGAAAACCCGGGCAGTCTTAATCCATTATCTTCCTTCCGGCAACATTGGCTATTATGTAATGCAAAAAATATGCCAATATGTTTGCCATGATGAAATTTATTTTTTAACCCATTTTTTTTATTATTAATAATTTTATTGAATAATTTTTCTGTTATTACAGAACTGTTAAAATTGTTAAAATTGTTTATAAAAAAATTTTAAATGAATCTGACATAGCATAGCAACTTGCAAGTTCTGGCCGACGATCCTGATGATCTGAAATATGAAAAGAGTTTCGCTCCACCATCCTGCTGAACTCGAAAAATACCTGTCTGAATCTCTCAGACTCGGGACGCATCCTTCATAAGAAAGTAAAACAGGCTGATCAGAAAAAAAATAATCAGGGCGGTGATGAAAAATCCGCTTTTAAAACTTGTCATCTGGATAACAGGCCCCATGGACGCGGAACTGAGCATCATTCCGAAATAAATGCAGGTATTATATCCTCCCATGGCAGGTCCCCGTGATTCCGGAGGCACAGACTCCGCAATGAGTGCGCCGACAGAGGTGAAGGCCAGCCCCATGCTTCCCCCCAGCGTCATTGCAAAAATTATAAAGTGGCTCATATTTTCAGACGCTCCGAAGCCGATCATGGAAAGCGCAAATCCGACAAGCCCCGTGATAACAAGATGGCTGCGATTGCCGACCTTGTCGCTCAGATAGCCGAAGGGAATGCGGGAGGCCGCATTGCACAGCCCCTGGGCAAAAAACACCAGCCCGATCTGGCCCGCATTCAGGCCCTGGTTCTGGGCATGAAGCGGGATAAACGTGATAAACATTCCAAGTCCGAAGCATCCTCCCAATGTGGCAAGCCAGCACCCCATAAGCGGATGATTTTTAAAAAGATTTCTCACAACAACTGACGTTTTCCTCTTTTCAGGACCGGAGGCATGAGCAGATTCCTTAAATGGCATGAAAAAGATGAGCATCCAGAAATCCAAAAAAATGATCGCTCCTGCAATGAGGAATACCCGGGTAAATCCCATTTCCTGGGCCATGAATCCGCCGAGCGCAGGGCCCAGGCTCATGCCGCAGAAAAGGGCAGTTGTGTACCATCCGTAGGATCGCCCCAGATGTGTCGGCGGAGAAACATCCGCTACAAAGGTCATCATGGTCGGGCCAAATCCGGCCATACCTATCCCAAAGATGAGATAGATTCCCGCCATCTGAGGAAATGTTTCACCAAAGCAGAGCAGGAATGAGCTGGCCGATAAAATAAGCAGTCCTGACGAGGCGAGCCGCTTCCGTCCCAGACGATCCGAGACGATGCCCAGAGGGAAAGACAAAAGCCCTGCTGTCAGGAAAAAAGCAGCATTGATGATGCCTATCTGTGCGGTATTCATACCGAGAGAACGGGCGTAAAGCGGCACCACCGGAAGGCGCATATAAGAAGCAAAACAGCAGAGAAAGGTGATTCCGCAGCATATCAGCAGCAGAATTCTGTAAGACGGATAAACAGGTTTGTCATGTACGGAAATTTTCATCTGATTCCTTTATCTTGTTCTCAGGCTCTGCCTTTTCTCGTTCCCAAGCGGAAGCCCTGAGAACGAGGTCAATTTGAAAAAGCTATGACGCAAAAAACATAAAGAGTCAAGCGTAAACACGCAGAACGCAGAAAGACCTCCCTGGCAGGACATAAAATTGATTTTATATACATATTCTAATTGTTATGAACATACCCGCCCTGTTCATAAATTCGGTTCTTTTGCAAGAAATGAAATTCAGATGTGTATATTTAGATTAAATTCAAATTATACAGTTTCAACAGATGGGAAAAGTCCCTGTTTTTTTAAAAAAAAGGGGAGGCACTGCCAGGCCATAAGCCCCGACAATGAATTGCAGGACTGTTTTCAAGATGCCCCGACGGACTTTTCACTGATGAGTTTAACCCAACTTTTCCTCAAATCTGTCAGCAAAAGCTTTGACAAAAGCCATTGTATCAAATATAATCACAATGTAAAAAAATTAAACGGCTTAAAAGTTTAATTTTTCTGACAATATATTTATTTTAATAATTTTTAACAAAAAAAGAAGGAGGCAATCAATGAAAAGAGTAACCAAAAGTCACAGGAAAACCCGGGTACGAAATATTGCACGGCTATTCATTATCGCTTTATCTTGCCTGACGCTTGTTGCAGGCATTGTGTGGGCGGAGATTCCCGCGGGGGATGTTGATGAAAACAGAACTGCCAATCTGGGCGATGCCATAGCTGCCTTGCAGATTCTGGTAAAATCAGGACTGCTCACCATACGCAATGGCGCTGATGTGGGCGGAGACAGAAAAATCGGACTTGAAGAGGCTGTTCATGCGTTACGGGCAGCAGCCGGGTTGCCGTCAGGAGTTGCAGGGAGTTCCGGGTCGGACAGGGTAGGCCCGCGTCCGCGCCATGCCCACCTGCAATCAGTCGATGGCTGTACGACTCTTCTTGATGATTTCAAACAGTCCGCCATAGAAGAAATGGAAAGGGAAATCACCCAAAACCTTAATAATGCCATTGAATGGGGAGGATGCGGGTGGTATTGGCCTATGTATGCAATGGATGACGGATGGTGGTCAGATAGCGTGGCAGGAAGTCCTGGAGGGAATATTTCTGTAGAGAAAGGCGCGTCAGAATATTCAGAGACAAACACTCAGGTTGAGGGGGTGGATGAGGCTGATTTTGTTAAGAATGACGGCTCCCATATCTATATCCTGGCCGACGGCAGATTCCATATCATCGCTGCATGGCCACCTGAAGAAGCACATACGCTTTCCTCTTTCAGGATCGAAGGTGATCCGAAAAGAATGTTTGTCCATGATAACAGGGCATTTATATACTCTTCTCTGAAATATGTGGCATCAGATCGTTATGACGGATATGGGCCGTATCACTATGACATGGGACGGGATAACGAATGCACTTATGGCTATAATTGCGAATTCACAGGGGACGGACGGGAACTCAAGATCACTGTTCTGGATATCTCAAAGCTGGATGATCCCGCGCTGGTACGCGAGATTTATTTTTCAGGCTCCTATCTGAACTCAAGGCGTATTAGGGAAGCGGTTCATTCGGTTCTGGTTTTCCCCGAGCCCTGGATCGGAGGTCTTACCTACTGGCCGAAAGAACTTGAGGATTGCTGGAACGGCGGCGGATATTGGGAGGATGACGTGTGGCATGAGCCTGATAAATATACTGAGGAAGAGCTCAGAACCATGTTTGAATCGTTGAGACAAAAGAATGAGGAAATGATCCTCAGTTCCGATATAACTGACTGGCTTCCCTCGGTAAGAGATATTCGCTATGCAGACGGCCAGGCTCAGGAGGAAGAGGGACTTTTGGGAACCTGTGAAGACTTTTATGTGTCCGTGCAGGAGGATGGAAAGAATTTTCTTTCAATGGTCTCCACCGGCATGGAGGGGACAGGCGATCTGAATGCCACAACCATACTGGGAAGACCGGGCGCAGTTTATGCCTCATCCTCTGCGTTTTATATTGCTTCAAAACATCAGAGATATGGCGGGATGTTCTGGTTTTTTGACGAGGAGGAACGCATCGAGGAAGCCTCCTCCGTGCATAAGTTCACCCTGAAAAAAGATCCGCCCTCCTCAGCGTACAAAGGCAGCGGCGTGGTAAAGGGCAGTGTTCTCAACCAGTTTTCCATGGACGAGCATGACGGATTTTTCCGTATGGCAACGACAACAGGCTTTGCCTGGGACAAGAGCGTACACAGCACCATTTCGATATTTGAGGACGATGGCGATGAGCTGGTTCTTGTCGGGCAGGTTGACGATATTGCCCTTGGTGAGGACATCCGGTCCGCACGGTTTGACGGAGACAAAGGCTTTGTCGTGACATTCAAAAAAACAGATCCGCTGTTTGCATTTGACCTTTCCGATCCCATGAATCCGACGATTGAAGGGGAATTGAAGATTCCCGGCTTTTCGACTTATATGCATCTCATGGATGACACCCATCTGCTCACCATCGGCTATGACACGGAAGAATCAGAAACCGGGAATTTTGCTTGGTTTCAGGGGATCATGCTGCAAATATTTGATGTGTCAGATATGAGCACTCCCGCACTGATTCATAAGGAAATCATCGGAACACGCGGCTCCACCTCGGACGCGGCCACCAATCATCTGGCGTTCAATTTCTTCAGACCCAAAGAAGTTCTGGCGATTCCCATGGCAATCTGTGAAGGCGGAACCGGGGGAAGTTACGGCAATCTCATGTCCTTCAGTGGACTTATGGTCTATAAAGTGACAAACGAGGCAGGGTTTGAATATCTCGGCGGAGTCTCCCATGAGGAACCGGAAACAGAGGACACCTTCAGAGGGGCCTGCTCCAGTTGGTGGACAAACCCCAATTCCAAAGTCAAACGCTCGATTTTCATGGATGACTATGTGTTCTCCATCACCGAGAACGAGATAAAGGCGGACCTCGTTTCAAACTTGGGAACGGATGTTGCTGTCATTGATCTCACGGAATAAAGCCCCGGAATAAATTCCAGGGCTGAAAGCTGAAGCAGGCTAAAGCAGGGCGTTTCAACCTCAAGATAATCCTTCTCAATAAAAAAACTGCGAACAGCCTGAATGAGCAGCGCTCTTAAACGCAGGTTCTGTTTTATGGCGAACTGTCTGAAATCTTTCATAATAATTCTCAGGGAGTGCGGAACTGGCTAAGTCATATTCCGATATCAGATTTTGCCTGGCCAAACCAGTCGAGCTTGCCTCCTCATGGTGTCATGCAGGGCGCAGGGCAGTCTCATAGCCGATAATCAGAGTTGTCATGAATTCCCTGCCGGAAATTCTCTCCGCACTCTTTATTTATCGGCGGCACGATGGCTGCGCCCGCATGTCCTTTGGTCAGGGGGTGTTCATCATGAATATCCAGCGAATCAATTGTCATGCCGTTCTCCGGTTCTCTCTTTTCTCCATCCTTCAAATAGCTCCTCAGTGGAAAAACCGGGTTACAGGAGATTTCCGGGCAACCCCGAACCAATGATGTTCAAGGCTTCCCGGAATCTTCTTCGGATACAAAGAAAATACAGGATGCTCGGTGCTCAATGCTGGAAATCAGATAGCACTTTCAAACATCAAACATCAAGCATCAAACATCAAGCATCAAACATCAAACATCCAACATCCAACATCAAACTTTACATCAGTCCCGCACTCTTCAGCCATTCGGTGGCTACCTCTTTCACATTCTTATGCTCGATGTCCACCTGATAGTTCAGGTTGGTCATGGCCTCGGTACTCAGCTTCTCACCGAGCTTCTTGAATATCCCCTCCAATTCCGGATACTTCTCCGCAGTCTCCTTTTTCACCACTGGCGCGGGATTGTAAACCGGGAAGAATTTCTTGTCATCCTCCAGAACTACCAGATTAAAGCCTTTGATACGTCCGTCAGTGGCAAATCCCAGCCCTACCTGTATCTGGCTGTCTTTGAGCGCCTTGTAGAGAAGCCCGGACTCCATTTTCACGATCTTCTTTCTGGGAAACTTGAATCCGTAAGCCTTCTGAAGCGGCTTATAGCCGTCAGGACGGGCGTAGAATTCCGCATTCACCCCGAAGCTGATCGCTTTGGGATGTTCTTTCACATACGATGCAAGATCGGAAAGGGTTTTGATTCCCGTTTTTGCCGACTCATCCTGGCGCATCAGCAGGCAGTAGGTGTTGTTGAACGACATGTACGGAAGCCATACCATTCCGTTCTTCTCCAGCTCTTCTGCCTTAACCGCATCATAACACTTTTGGGGATCCGTGATGGTCTCCTTATGTTTGAGAAAGGTGGTCAGCGCGGTCCCTGTATATTCCATATAAACATCAATCTGCTTGTTCTCCAGTGCCTTGCGAGCCACCAGCGTACCGCCCAGACCGGTCTTATCCACACATTCAAATCCGTTCTTCTCCAGGAGAACGATCATGATGTTGCCGATGATCCGCTGCTCCGTGAATTCCTTGGATCCGACAACCAGCTTCTTCTCTCCGGCCATGGCCGCGGCAGGCCCAAAAATAATCGCCACCGCGACGGCCAGAGCTACACATCCGATAATACCCTTCATTGCTGTTTTCATTTCAGAAAACCTCCTTTTTGTTGGGGGAGCCAGGGTTAGCAGACATGGGCCAGCGACTCCTCAGCCCTGGCCTCAGTTCCCAAACTCCGACCCCCTGTTAATTGTTATGGGCAGCGGAATTTCAGTCCCTCTGACCTCTTATCCATGCCCCTATTCATACACCAATCCCGGACTGACAATCCATTTTTCAATGCATCCGAATATCCAGTTGAGAAATACCGCAAGACCCGCTGTCGGGACCGCGCCTGCCATCATGTAACCCGGATCCACCAGTGCGATGCCGGTGAAGATCAGGTCTCCCATGCCGCCCCCCCCCACGAGGAAGCTGAGGGCTGCTGTCCCTACGCCGATGACAACGGAGGTCCGGATGCCGGTCAGGATGATGTACATGGCATTCGGAATCTCCACCCTGAAGAGCAGTTGGCCCGGTGTCATGCCCATGCCGCTGCCGGCATCCAGAAGCACGGAACTCACATTGGCAAGTCCCGCGACAGTGTTCCGAATGATCGGAAGCAGGCCGTAAATGACAAGGGCAATGATGGCAGGGGTTTTCCCGATCCCCACATAAGTCATCGCTATGGCGATCACCGCTATGGATGGGACAGTCTGACAGATACCGAGAATGTTCAGAATCATATCCCTGTACCGGCGCATAAAGCCCCGGGTCAGAAATATCCCCATGGGAACGCCGATAAGAATGGCGATGGAACTGGCAATCCCCACCAGTTGACAATGATCCAGGAAAAGCTCCCATATCTCCTCCGGATTCTCCTTGACAAACGTGAAAAATCCGAGATATTCGGCATAGGCGCCCGCGGCAAAAGCAAAGATGAACCCTATGGACATCCAGACTCGCCCGGCCGTGCCGGCTTCTTTGTTCTCGCTCATATAATCCTCCCCTTGGTGGTGATTCTGCCCCAGTGACCACCCCGCTCATCATAAGTTTCACCGACAACCGAGACGAGCGTCCTGCTGTTCAGCACACCCGCGATCTTTCCATCGTCATCCATTGCCACGACAATCCCCAAGTCATAACTCAGCATCTTGCTCAAAGCGTCCTTCAGATTCTGTTCCGGTTTCACCGTCAGTGTCATCGGCCGGACCACATCTCTCACATTTCCATGATGTCCCTGAAGTTCCTCAAGGTTGACATAGCCTTTGAGATTGTCTTCCCGATCTGCCACGAGAAGATAACTGAGTTCATTTTCAATCATGTGTTCCAGAATTGTCTCACTCGGATCTTCACCGTGGCAATGGGTCGGATTGGTCAGCATCGCGTCCCTGACCTTGAGGAGATTCAGACGTTTGAGGGCACGGTCAGCACCCACAAAATCCTTCACAAACCGGTTTTTAGGCTGGGTCAGCAGTTCCTCGGGTGTGCCGTACTGAACCAGCTGGCCCGCGTCAAGCAAGGCTATTTTGTCCCCCATCTTAATTGCTTCGTGGATATCATGGGTGACAAACACGATGGTCTTTTTCAGCTTTTCCTGAATCTTCAGGAACTCATCCTGAAGCACTTCCCGGTTGATCGGGTCAATCGCGCCGAAAGGCTCGTCCATGAGCATGACTGGCGGATCTGTGGCCATGGCCCGGGTCACGCCGATGCGCTGGGCCTGGCCCCCGCTCAGTTCCCGGGGATAGCGGAAACGGAAGATGTCCGGTGGCAGTTGCACCATATTGAGAAGTTCGTCAACCCGCTCGTCAATTCGCTTTTTGTCCCATCCCAGGAGGTGAGGCACTGTCGCTATATTGTCATAGACCGTCATGTGCGGGAACAGCCCGATCTGCTGAATCGCGTAGCCGATACTCCGTCGGAGTGCGGTCACATCCTTATCCATGATACTTTCCCCGCCGATACGGATGAATCCTGACGTGATCGGTTCCAGGCGGTTCATCATCCGCATCAGTGTCGTCTTGCCGCAGCCGGACGAACCGATCAGAATGCAGATATCCCCTTCCGCTATATTCAGATTCACGCTGTCCACCGCGGGAACTTCGCTTCCCGGGTAAATCTTAGTCACTCGTTCCAATTCTATCATATTTTCTCCTTATTATGAAAGATGAATTTCATCCTCATCCTTCAAAATTCATCCTTCATCCTTCTCTCAGTCCTTTGCTCACCAGACGGTTTTCAATGAGGCCGAAGACATAATCCACAACAATCGCCATAATTGCGACGGTGAGAGCGCCTGCCTGAATCATTGTGTCATAGGTCTGACTGATGCCCATGAAAATATAATGTCCGAGGCCGCCAGCCCCGATGTACGCGGCAATGGCCCCGATGCCGATGCTCATGACAACAGCCACGCGCACCCCTGCAAAGATGACACTCAATGCCATGGGAACCTGAACTTTGAAAAGCACCTGCATCCGTGTCATTCCCATGCCGAGTCCCGCGTCGATAATGTTCGGGTCCACGTTTTTGATGGCCGCGTAGGTGTTCCGGATGATGGGGAGTTGGGAATAAAGCACCAGGGCCACAATCGCGGGAACGACCCCGACACCATATCCGATCATGGAGAGGATGGGGATCATGATGCCGAACAGTGCGATGGAGGGGATCGTCATCATGATCCCTGCGAGGTAAAGCACGATGTCCGCGGCCTTCCGGTTAAATGTGATCCAGATGCCGATGGGGACCCCGGTGGCAATGGCAATGGCCACGGCAATCGCGACCACCCACGCATGCTGCCACGCCAGCTTCAGGGTCTCAGCCCAGTTTTGTACCAGAAACTGATAAACTTCCATAAACGCTCCTTCTGGGTTATTGGTTATTGGTTTATATATCCGTAACTACTAAGGATTGGGTGCAGTCCCATGAGAATTCTCAGGGGGAGTGCGGAAATGAGCCCCTAGGCGATATTTTCGCGTTTCAGCGATAAAAAATTCATTGTCTCAAACCATTTGGAAATACAGTCAATGCCTTCAGGGTTCGCAGATACTGCTGCAAAATAGGTTGGCGAACCCGGAATCATGGCATCAGCTCTTATCCTTTTTGAAAAGATGTTGTTAAAATTATCCGCTTTCAAATCTTTGTATTTATCAGAGCCAAAAGCGGCGCAGCGTCAGACAGTCCGGCGCAGTTCCATACAGCTGTCTCCAATTCGTCAGCCCGTGTGTCAGACAACTGTTCCCGGGTCAGCATCCGGAATTTCTCCCGCAGTTCTGTGTCTGTAGGAGGAGCAACTGCATCCCATTTTGCCTCAGTTTCGCCTGAATCGTATATCTCCCCGTCTGCTGTCTCAATTAGGACATGGGCAAAGCGTCTGGCCGGAAAGCATCTGCTGAATGTGTCATCCTCGATCAGTTCCATGCGATCCACAATGCTGAGGACAGCAGGGTTTGTCAGCGCGTCCCCCTTCAGTTCGGATGCGCTCAGTTTGCCGTAAACCATTGCCGCTGCAACCGGGAAGGGCAGACTGTACTGGGCCTCTTCTGTGTTTCGCGGCCTCCGGACGCTTAACCGGACCGCCTCATGAAATGTGGATATGCTTATCCGCCTCATATTTTCCGGCCTTATCCGGTGAGTCTTTTGAAGAGCCAATGCGCCCTCCACGGCTGGCTGGGCCCATCGGCAGACCGCGTGGGGTTTGAAATATTGCCCCATGATCCGCCACTCGCCGCCCAGGTCTTCCCAAGTCGGCCTGACCGGATCGCTTTCTACCGTCAGTGCGGGCGCGCCGGTGAAACCGCTCCGGGCCATTAATGCGGAACTGACACCAGTCATCGCGCCCCATCCCGATCCGTCCTTGAGCATGGTCGGGTGGTCAATACAGCGCATCATCTGGGAGCGGGGGCCGTGGTATTCGGCAATGCCCAGGGCATGTCGGGTCTGTTCCCTGCCCAGTCCGAGGCGCCGGGCTGTCATGGCCGCGCAACCCAGGGCGTTCCACGCGCCGGATGTGTGGTAGTCACAAGCTGTGGAATGCAGTGCAATTCCGGCTCGCAACGCAATTTCATATCCGATGATCAGGGTTGCAAGAAATTCCCGACCTGAAATCGCTCCCTTACCTTCTGACGGTGTGACTGCAAACAGGGCCGGCACAAGGGCCGCTCCCGCGTGACCTTTGGTCAGGGGATGGCCATCATGGATGTCGAGTGAGTCCACCGTCATTCCGTTTGCCAGTGCCGCGCCCGGAGGAGAGACTTCCCGGCCGTCCAGCCAGAGACAGGCACCCTTTCCTCCGTAAACCGACGCTGCAAAATTGTGAATGATCTGTGACAGTTCGGTGCCATGTCCGCTGATGCCTGCGCCCAGGGTATCCAGAAGACAGCGGCGGGCCTGGTTGCAGATATCCTCTGGAAAGTCGTTCCAGTCTGTTTCATGAATAAAGGTAATAATTTCCATCTCTGACCTCTCATCATCCATATTGAAGCAACAATTTTAGCTAATTTGCCGGACGGGGTTGCAAACTCCGTCCGGCAATCGAACCCCGTCCGGCAATGTTTTGTCAATTCCCGACAGCAAATGTTTCGGACGGGATTGCAAACCCCGTCCGGCAATCGAACCCCGTCCGCAATGTTTTGTCAATCCCCGA
>JAOZLU010000062.1:12154-19888 GCA_029934695.1 Desulfobacterales bacterium
AACCCCGTCCGGCAATCGAACCCCGTCCGCAATGTTTTGTCAATCCCCGACAGCATAAGTTTCGGACGGGGTTGCAAACCCCGTCCGGCAATCGAACCCCGTCCGCAATGTTTTGTCAATCCCCGACAGCAAATGTTTTGGACGGGGTTGCAAACCCCGTCCGGCAATCAAAGGATAGCTCCGGGAACGCTCTTTTCAGAGCTTTGGCAAGCGATTTTTTTTCCATATCACCTGTGACGATGAGCTGAACGATATTCATTCCGCACCGCCAGTCTCTGAATATCCCTCCTGTATCGCAAAATCATTCCCATACAGGTCTCCCAGTGAAAAGCATTTAAGCCATTCCGGATCCCGGATATTATCGAGGCGAACCAGTTGTTCTTTCTCCTTCTGATCCATCACATACACCCGATGGGGTTCTTTCTTAAATCTGTTTAACGTAAAACGTGAGTGGGTGGCAAGCAGAACCGTCAGTTCTCGTTCCTCGGCACGTTCACGAAACGCGTTGACAAGCATTTTTATTGCATAGGGATGAAGGCCGTTCTCCGGTTCGTCAATTCCGACGATGCCGCCGTCCGGAGCGGAGCAGATCGCCATCAGGCTCAACATGGCCGAGAGGAGACCGTTTGATGCGAAGTATATCGGCACAGACGTATCAGACCCGGGCGGATAGATTCGGATGGTCACGGTCTGTCCTGCACTCTCAAAATCAAGCTCACCAAAAAAGGATGGAAAAGCCTCCCGGAGAGTGTCTGTCACAAATTCATAACGCTCGCGCAAGGGTCTGGAGGTGTGCCAGTTCCTCAGAACGGAAAAGGCATTCTGCCCATAGTTCTGAAGCTCGGCTTGGGAGTCGGCCTGGGAACCCGATTTTCGGAGTCGCCACAAATCATAATTGTGATAGTTCCGATATTGTCTCAGTATCCGAATGAAATTCTCAAACTTTTGGTAGTCAATATCAGGATCAGGTCTGTCATGAAGACTTTTTAATCGGGAATTGCCAACAAGAGAAGCGAAGTCTCCCTGAGTCACTTTCTCCATACCAACTGATGAATCTGCTGGAATTTTTAACTCCCATCGAAGATCGGAAGTTTCTATTTCAAAAATTGCAGGTTCATCTGGCAAATCAAAGTTGGTGATCCAGGGACCGCCAGCCATGTTTATTGCCATCTCAAAACCTCTCACAAAGGTGTTTCGCAAAAGCTCGACAGCCGACAGCAGTGTACTTTTCCCGGAACCATTAGGCCCCACAAGCAGACAAACCCCGTCAGGATTAAAATCAACTGATCGGATTCCCCTGTAATTCGTGATTTTTAAATGAAATCCCATAATTCATACCTCCCTCACCTTATTTTTATGATATGATTTCAAGACTCAACAGTGAAAATTCAGTGAAAAGCTGAAAGTGTCTGTCTGGACAATCTTTTTCTTAAAGTCTATATGATTTGAGAGTAATCAAAACAAAAGTAATCAGTGCCCGATAACCAGCAACAGGCTCCTAATCCACAAACACTTTTCCAAGATTGGCCGTGGTCAGCTCGTCATCCATATACATCCCCAGACCTCTTCGCGTCACAGCCTCCATTCCCCTTTCATCATAAAGCGGCATTTCGACTTCCGGCGCGTCCGCGGGGGTGATTTCCTCTGCCATCTCAAGGGCTTTTTCCAATTTGGCAAAGGAGAAATCAATCAGATACCGGAGAAAGGCAAACGGATGCCGGATCATGTGAACCCCGTATTTCAGGCAAAGGGCCTGTCCGATTCGGGAATCTACAAGGGCCTTTTCCGTGACATGTTCCTCGTGGGTGGTCCCCCCGCTTTGAAACGTGGGAATATCCAGCATGAGATTCAGATGTGCCATGAGGATGTTTAAAAGGTTGTGGCTGATAAGCCCGTAATTGGGATTGTACTCGATCCGGGGATCCGCAACGGTCGGAAATCCCGCGTGGATACATGTCGCACCCGGATTGAGCAGTTGGGAGACACACAGGCCGAACAGTACCTCGGCATGAGTCATGGCCAGTACCCCGTTATAACAATAGGGCGCGCTGATGCCGGCCAGGGGCATTGCTGAAACAAAGATCGGCAGGCCCGCCTGGACTACTTTGACAAAATGCTCTGAGAAGTTTTCATTGACTTCCAGCGGGGGACGGGTCAGACAGAACACGATCATGAGGTTTTTTCTGTTCTCATATATCTGTTTTGCCCGCTCAAGGGCAGCATCAGAGGTCACCGCGAAATAGAGCGGTTTGGAACAGTTTTCCGCCATGATGCCCATCTGCTCGACCTCGTCTTTAAGTTTCAGGCCCCTGCCCATGCCGGCGACGATCTTGTTCTTCTCAGCAATCCGGGCGATCCGCACCACATCCTCGGGGGTTGGCATAACTCCCCCCTTTCCGGTCATATCGTCATAGATGTATGGTGCGGTTCCACCGATGAAAAAGCTGTTCCGGGGCACAAAAAAGTCATCCACCCCGGGAATTGTTGACAGACACTGCTTTACCAGCTCCTCGGTGATGAAGACCCGGTTCTCATAAATAATGGCCTTTCCATCCTCTTCAAACTTCTGAAACGCTTTCAGCATATCTGGCTGTTTGCAGCCGACACCCATATTTTCCAGCATCCATAAAGCATCCTGGTGGACTTGCATCAGCATGTCAACGGTACCTTTGCCAAGCAGTGATTCTGATTTTTTTACTTGTTCTGCGTTCATCAATATATTTTCCTTTAATCTTAATCTGATAATTTCTGAAACCAGCCAGTGAAAACATTCTCTCCGGCAGGCCGGATTCCCCATTCCTCTCCTGCTGCGAGAACAGATTCCGCCATGTCCCTGCCGTATCCCCTGGAGCATGTCCAGAGAAGCGCGGGGGTTTCCCGGTCTGATAAAACCACCTGACAGGGAATATGGGAAAACGGCCCCTGAAGCAGAAACGGTGCTTCTTTCTCAGGGTCGGAGAAATCCAGGGATGTCAGTTTTTCGGCAATGGAAAAGACTTCCCTGCCAATCAGTGCGAGCAGCACACCTGATTCGGTGACATCCGTGAACGCAGGGATATTCGGGATTTCCGGATTCTCTCCGTTAAGATGCCACAGAGATGCCTGAGTGCGGTTCATCCGGTTGATGAGGAACCCGTCCCCAAGTTCGGACTGTCCCGGATTTTCAGGTATGGCTCTCTCCTGAAAGGTGATTTCGGAAAGATTTTTCCCCTGCACATCCCATTTGGGCAGGTGGCTCAGATCAATCAGATAAGGTCCCGATCCCTCATTTTCATATTCCAATACCACTCGCCAGTTGTCACGAATTTCCGTTTTCAGAGGCCGGGTTGAAAACGACACAGGAGAACATCTTTGATACACTTTCATTATTTTTGCCTCACATTTTTAAAGACCTCACAAATTTTCAAAATTTCGGAAGTCTGAAGTTAAACTCGCGTAAAGGTTCTTCTGTCGGCAATCGGTCCGTAAACCTTCCTCAAATCCGCAGAATAGTCAAAATCATCCTGCTCAAACTTTTTTTCGCCGATGATATCCACATTATGCATAATAATCAGCTCTTCATCCTGATGAGAACCCTGTACAAGCTTCAGACCCGAAGGTGCCCATATCCCGGAACCGCCCCAGAACTTAGCTTTGCTGACGGAATGAACGCCCACAGCATTGGAGGCAATGAGCCAGACCTGGTTGGCCGCGGCCAGAGCCGGCATCATGATATCCCACAGGCAGCCATAATAATGGTCAGTTCTGACGTTGCTCAGAGGATAATTCCGCTCACCGGATCCTCGCCACGAAGCAATGCCGATAACAGCGTCTGCCCGGTCGAACAGGGCGCACTCTTCCAATAAACGCGGAAAGCAGAGATCATAACAGGTCGCAAAACCGAACCTGCCCCATTTAGTCTCCAGAATAAGGCGGTCGTCTCTTCCGGAAATCGAGTAAATGTTTTCAATGCCTGGCAGAAATATCTTATTGTAAGTCATCTGAGGGTCGGCAAGATCAAAACCGGGCCGGATCACACAGGTGGTGTTCAGATATTTCCGGTCGCCCTGGGGATTCCGGCGTATATTGTTCAAAATGACGTATTCAAGCCCGTCAGCAATAAGAGGCTCAAGGGATTCTCTGAGCCAGTCAAGATGATTGTCTGTCACGCCCTGATCCATATATTCCCGGCAGGCGGTTTCGTCTTCCCAGAAATAGCCGGTCAGACAGAATTCCGGGAAAATGACCATATTCACCTTCTTCTGTTTGAATATCCTGACAGCGCGAATGATCTTATCTTTATTCGCCTCAATCTCAGGAACCTCGGCGGAAATATTTGCCAGGCCGATTGAAATTTTATCCTCATCATGGGAATACCACCTTTCCACTAATCGGAATCCCCTGACTACAGATTGATGAATTGACTGTTGCATAATATTGTTGCAAATCCCCCCGGCAGAGGTTGCCTGACAACCTCAGCCCTTTATCTTTTTTTTCCTCATATCCTCAGTTTTTCCCCCTCGGGATCATAAAACGGCATCGGCACAACTTTTGCATACAGGCGATCATCTCCGCTGTCCTCAAAGATTTCCAGACGGGTGTCCGTGTCTGCAAGTTGCGGCTCTGCCAAAGCCATTCCGATGGGTTCATTCAGGGCGAAACTGTGCCTCGCGCTGCATACATACCCCCGGATGGTGCTGTCCACAATAACGGAGCCGTCTTTCGGGGAACGTGAGGAAGCATCCTCCATCCTGAATCCGATCAGTTTCAATCGTCCTTCCTGGTGTTCAGTCTGCCGGAGTGCCACAGCTCCCACGGTTTTCGCCTGTGGCTTATCCCGATACCACAGGAAACCAAGTCCCAGATCATGCAGAGTGGTGCGCTGTTCGCTTTCCGATCCGATGATGACATGACCTTTCTCCATGCGGAGAAGGTTCTGGGCCTCCAGTCCGAAGTTGCGTATGCCCAAAGGCTTGCCTGCATCTTCAATCAGTTCCCAGAGTGTCTGCATAAAAGACGAGGGAACATGAAGCTCAAACGAGAGTTCCCCCACAAACCCCAGGCGCATGACTCTGACCGGAATTGTGTCCCTTATGGCAAATTCACGGTATCCGGCAAAGGGGAATGCGGCATTTGAGACATCTGCATCTGTGAGTTTTTCAAGAACCTTGCGGGCATTGGGCCCTGCCAGATTGATGACACCGAACGCGTCTGTCAGGTTGACAATGGAGAAATCCCAGTTCTCATAGCGGGCATGATATCGGATCCATTCGACAGTCTGGCCGGCACGGCCTGTTGATGTGGTGAAATAATAGTCATTTTCACCGCGTCTGACCACCACGCCGTCATCCAAAAGGCATCCGTCTT
Source organism: Desulfobacterales bacterium (assembly GCA_029934695.1). Taxonomy (GTDB): domain Bacteria; phylum Desulfobacterota; class Desulfobacteria; order Desulfobacterales; family 4be13; genus JAOZLU01. The sequence goes on from JAOZLU010000062.1 coordinate 17,501, forward strand.
CGTTGCACATTGCGGAATACCTGATTTTTGCTTCGGAGACTTTTGACATGTCTCCCACATAGACCCGCTCAAGTGCTCTCAGAGCGTCCGGACCGAATATCCGGAATTTGCCCAGAGTTGATGCGTCTAATATTCCCACATTGCTGCGGACATTCTCAACTTCCTCCTGACATCGGATATCGTCGGAGAACCGCCTTGCCCGTTTCCAGACCCCGGCACGCTGCATGACACCGCCAGCCTTTTTCTGGGATTCGTATGCGGGTGTGCGCTTGCACATATCATGTTTTGCTCCCGCATAAGTGGCCAGATAGGTGGGAACCAGCGGCGGCCGCACTGTGGTCGGCTGAACAGCAAGCCCGGAATCAGTGTGCCACTGACTCACAAGGAGCGGCAGATTATGCCCCGGAATACCGCCCTGTCCAGGGCCTGTTCCCGCGGCCGTGAATCGCTTGATCAGTTCGGGCGCGTCAAATCCGGCCTGTATGGCCTGATCAATATTTTTGACTGTGGTGTCTTCATCAAAGCAAATAAAACTTTTCTGTCCTCTGACAGGTGCTGTCACGAATTTTGATCCTCTGACGGGTCCGGCCAGGTTTCGGAGTTCTTCCCGGGTTTGTTTTATCTCGTGTTCGAGCGATGTCCCACAGTCAGCCGCGGCAGAGAGACCGGCCAGTTTTCCTGATGTTTCGATGGAAAGGGGAGATTGCAGCCCCAGCATCCGTCCGGCAGCATACATTTTTTCCGGCAGTTTTTCCGGCAGAAAAAAGCCGGTGTGGTTGTCGTAAGCCAGTTTTGCCTGCGCCAGAGTCAGGGGGCCTGTCACCGGTGTCAGGCCCGCGGAAGCCACGAGCGTGTCACAGTCAAATTCACGATGCTGTGCCCCTGACAGGGTGCTCAGTGTAACTTTCTCCAGCGTTTTTGAGCCGTGAGCCGTATGGGCCGTCCATCCCCGCATAAAGGGGATTTTTCTTTCCGTCAGCTTTTCGAGCAGATGCGGGTCCTGCCCGTCTTCCCGGACATCCGCAACACACGCCACGGACACGCCCATATCATAAAGATCAAGCACCGCCTCCAGTCCGAGATCATGTCCCACCGAAAACACTGCATTCTCACCCGGAAGCAGTCCGTAGGTCTGGGCCAGCCGATGCGCGCAACCGACCTGCATCACCCCGGGACGGTCATTGTTGTCAAAAAGCAGGGGACGCTCAATACAGCCTGTTGCCACGACAACACTTTTGGCACGTATCTCCATGTAGCGTTCGTCAAACGCGTCTGATTTGTTTCCGGTCTGAAAAGCGGTGATCAGGTTGTTGCTGTATGCTCCGATCATGGCGGTATGGACAAATGTCCGCACATTGGGTGCGTTTTCCAGTTGTTCGGAAAGTTCCCGGGCCCGTTCGCAAAGGGTTCTGGAAATTCCCTCCTGAGAGGGGGTGTATTCTGCTGTCCGGTAGTCAAAGAAGCCGCCCAGCCACGGCCGGGATTCCAGGAGAATTACCCGCAGTCCCTGTCCTGCGGCTGTCAGAGCCGCTGTCATGCCTGCGGCTCCGCCTCCGATGACGCAGACATCTGCATTGGGATATATTTCGTCGTACCTGCCCTTCATGTGAAAATCCGGGGAAATTCTCCCCAGACCGGCAGCCTTCCGGATCTGTTTCAGAAAAAAGGGCCACAGTTTGGCTGGCTTGTGCATGCAGCGGTAATAGAATCCTGCCGGCATGGCCCAGTCCATTTTGTCCATAAAGCCCATAATGTCTGTGTCAGGGCTTTTCCTCACATTCTGAGGTCTGATGTTCATGCCGTTTCTCAAGAGGGTGGTCTCGGCGCGGACATTGGGGATGCCGTCAATTTCCACGCAACAGTTGCTGCATTCGCCATCCATGCTGTAAAGTCCGCGAGGGCGATGATACTTGAGGCTTCTCCCGAATATCCGGACATCATTGGCATAAAGTGCGGTGGCAACTGTGTCGCCTTTCACTCCCTGACAGGAACTTCCGATATAATTAAAGGTAAGTTTTTCCGAAGGGTTGACTCGCAACGTCGGCAGTCGGTTTAACCTGTTCATGCTGTAGCCTCCGCTTCCAAATTTGTTATCGTGTTTCTGTGAATTGTGAACCACGAGCCGCAACCGTCCCGGTGATACCACCATTCTTTCTGAATGCCTGCGATGCAGGTGTTGTTATGCGTGTAATCACACCAATCCTCAGGGCTGAGTCCCTCCTCATCAGGCCTTGCCCCTTTATCCTCTCCCCCGAAACGGAACTCATATCCGTTTCGTCTGCCGCAGATCGGGCAGGTTATGGTCAGAGCCATAAGTTTTCCTCCGTTATGTGGATGTTCGATGTTTGATGTTTGATGTTTGATGTTTGATGTTTGATGTTTGATGTT
>JAOZLU010000499.1 GCA_029934695.1 Desulfobacterales bacterium
GCATATTATATACGCATATCAGGAACAGATGTCAAAGGTTGTGTGTAAAAAAGATATACTACCACAACTCACAAGTTCGTCACCCCCTCTCTTATAAGTACCTGACCAATAATTTTGAAGAGGTAACACTCTGAAAATTCAGAATTAAACCCCATAAAAATGTTACAAAACTTTTGCACAGGTACTTATATAATAGATACAAGGGGGGGTGACGTATTTATGATTTGCTGTACTACAGCAACTCGTAAATTCGTCCCCCCCTGTCCCGGGATATTTTTCAAAATAAAAGCCTTGACTTTTGCCGAAAACTCTGTCAGATGAGGGCAGGATGTTTGTGTCGCATTATGAAAATAATCAGCAAATTTTGAAGGAGGTTTCAGATGTTCGTTGAAAGCCCGGCAGCAGGCAGTTCTGCGGAAGTGTTCGGAGGAAGTGTGACGGAAAACAGGGAGGAGACGGCATTTCCCATGACTGGGAGGCAGAGGGATGTCCTTGAACAGATAAATTGTCGTGCCACATGCGAGAAACGGCTGTGGGAAAGGAGTGAGATTGTTCTTCTGCATGCGGAGGGGACGCCGAAGAGGCAGATTGCGGAGGATATGGAAATCGACATAAAGACGGTGCGCAAATGGTGCGGGAGATGGGAGGAATCCCGGCCGGGTCTGAGGAGTGCGGAAGAGGCGGAGGAAAAGGGGGAAATCAGTCCCGCCGAGTATGAGAAAAAGGTTGCGGAAGTTCTCGGAGATGCGCCGCGTCCGGGTGCTCCGCACCATTTCTCGCCGGAACAGGTCGTACACGTTGTGGCGATCGGCCCGACCAGGACCGGGGATGACTATGTCAGACATATCGGGCAGACAGTTGACACAGACCCCGACGCATGGTGGATATTCGTCACGGACAACCTCAGCACTCATCAGTCCGCATCCCTGGTGGAACTGATCGCACAGAGATGTTCCATCGACATTTTTCTCGGGGAAAAAGGGTACAGAGGAATACTGAAATCGATGAAAACCCGCAGGGAATTTCTGTCTGACACTTCGCATCGCATTCATTTTGTCTATACTCCGAAACACGCATCCTGGCTCAGCCAGATTGAAATATGGTTCTCAACTCTTTCCCGACGCCTTATAAGACGCGGAAATTTCTCCTCTCTCGAACATCTCCGGCTTCGGATGAGCAAATTCATCAGTTTTTTCAATGAGACCATGGCCAGACCTTTTAAATGGACTTATATCGGCCGCCCACTGGCAGCTTAAATTCCTGTTCAGGGGGGACGAATTTATGATTTGCTATACTACATTGATAAAGAACTGTAATTAATTTGTCAACAAAAAAATTGTATGACATACAATTTTTTGCAGATCTGGCAATATCCAAGTCTGAGATGGTGTAAAAGGCTATTGTTACAGAAAGTTGAAATTAAATAAGGTCTGGTTTTTCTTGAGCGTATTTAATTTGATCGGCCTTTTTGAAGACATCAGTAAAATGGCCTTACAGCTATTTCCAGAGTGCCCAAATTTGGCGAAGGTATTATAACAACGCTTCCTTTTATTACGGTTCTGGAGGGGTTCTGTATTTCATGGCTGATATCCGATGCCTCAAGGAGATATTCCCCGTTTTTGAGATCTGTGAAAGCTGTTTCCCAGGAAAAAATCCCGGAAAACTTTTGGCCGGGTACTTAGTCAGCTTCCTCATCTGCGGTTGATAAATCAGGACGGAGCCTCTCCACTTCTTTCTCGATGCGCCTCTCCATTTTTCCATTTTCTTTATGAACATAGTTTTGCGGAATACAACTCCTGACCGATAAAAGGGGATACACTACAGATTTCTTCCCTATAGTCGCTCCGGGATAAACTACCGAATTACAGCCGATTTCCGCTTCATCGCCGAGTATTGAAGAAAATTTTCTGAGTCCCGTGTCTATCTTGCCAACAAAAACATTGCCGCCCTTAAGCTTAAGGTTTATATTGCTTAATATGACACCAGCCCCGAGATGAGCTTTGTAACCGATTACTGAATCGCCCACATAGTTGAAGTGCGGTATCTTGGCTTTATCAAATATAAAACTATTTTTTACTTCAGAAGAATTCCCCACCACTACACCATTGCCGATGATCACATTCTTCCTTATAAAAGCTGACTGCCTGATTTCTGTATCATGGCCGATTATAGCAGGGCCTTCTATTTCAGCTGTTTCTGCAATCACAGTCCCCTTACCTATCCATACATTATTTTTATCTTTTTTCTTGGTATATTCATTCTCACTAAGTTTTTCGCCTTCTGAACATATAAACTTTTCCAACTTGCGCAGTATTTCCCACGCATAGTTTATATCCTTAAAAATTGAAGGAAAATCAGTCTTGGTCAAGTCGAAAAAATCTTTTGGCTCATACATCGGTTCATATTCCTTTCTTACAGCTATCTATGACTAACTGGCAATTGTTCAATGGTTATATTCTCGTTATTCTCCTTATTCTCCTTATCCTCGTTATTCTCCTTATCCTCGTTATTCTCCTTATCCTTATATTTGTCTTTCCAGTTTTCCGGCAGAACAACATGTCGTTTGAGTTCTTTAGATTTTTCAAAATCAGGCAGATTTGAACAGGAAACCTTTCCAGGTTTCATCTTCTGGAATTTGGATACAAAGAATTCCAAACTTCTAAATCCGTTTATGAGCAGCATATCATGAAACAACTGAAGGACACCTTTTTTTACTATTTTTATTGGTCCCCACAAAGTGTTTAAAAGAGATATTCCAAGATAAACCTGTTCTGTTTTAAAAGAAGCTTTCACCTCAATAGCCAGCTTACATGCTTCATCTTGCAAAGGATCGATACTGGGATTTTCAATAAGTTTTTTTCTGATATTTTTCAATAATAGCTGATCTAATTGAATAATGGGACCATTCAATCGAGAAACAAAGTCCGAGCCTTTATTTAGCTTAATCAAGTCATCAGTTGGATCAGTAGAGGCAAATATCCAAGTAGCAGGTGATAGGCGATAAGACTTTCCATCTCTGATGAACGAACCATCCCAAATCGGACCCAATAGTAGCCCCATAGCTGAATGGCCTTCTATTTCGCAGTTTATTTCATCCATAAATACCAAAACCTTTTTTTGCGCTCCGTTTTGAACTGAACAAATTGTGTCAAAACAATTGACAAGGTCTTTGGCAGTAGCCATCTGGGCAAAAGAAAATTCTAAGTAATGCATTTTAAAATGCTCTGCCATGCATTTTGCAAGAAAACTCTTTCCCCAACCAGGGCCTGAAACTAAAAGACAATTGAAAGGAAGGTGAGGTTCTTTTTTGGCAAAGAACTCTTGATCAATTTTTGAAATTAATTCATTTATTTCTTTTCGTTTAGCATCAACACATATATATTTTTTTAGTATGCTTTCCCCTCTCCAAACCTGAAAAGTTTTGTCTTTTTTGTCTATAATTCCAAGTTCAGTTGCTGATGCCTTCCATTCTTCCCATAGCGTATCATAAGACGGGGCTTCCTTTTTACTTTTCTTGCCTTCCTTATCTCCATTATCTTCCTCTTCACCTCCATTTTGTTTTTTATCTAAACATTTTTCAGTGAGTTTTCCATAAAGATGACAATTCCCTTCCTCCCAGTCTTTACTAGCATCTTGGCTCCATTTAAAGGCACATTCCAATGCTTTATAACATTGAACCTCAAACGATTCCTTTCCATTGAGAATATCCTGAACGATCAGAGCATTAAAGAACATCGTAGTTCTGCCAATATTTATGAGTTCTTTTTTTCCGCAAGATTTATAAAGATTGAAACAATCATCTCCATCTTTTGCTATTGCTGTATTGTCATCCATGAATACAGCCGCTTTCTGAGCCTTATAATTCGATTTTTCCTGAGAGTATTTGTCATCTCCTGTTAAAACTCCGAGTATTTCAAGAGAAGCTCGGCCAAGTTTTTTACCAAATATCCACTGCCTTTTCTCTTTAATCAGCTTATAATCAATCACATTCAATCTTACTTCTATCTTTTCTTCATCTAATTCACACATCCATTTAGGATTATATATTTTAGATCGTATATAACATTTTATTTTTTTATCTTTATCTGACGGTATCATGTCAACAAGTTTTTTAATAGTTCCGCTATCTATGACTCCCTTGTTATGATCTTCAATTATAATGATTGAAATGTTAGAATTGACATATCCTTTTAACTTGTCAAGTTTATCAAGTTTTAACTTATCCGACTTTGAGTTTGAACTCTGATATTTCCAATCGTCATATCTGTGTAAAAGGTTGGGTTCTCCTTTTTCATGTCCTTCATAACAGCGAATAATCCGACTTGTTGTTTTTTCCTGACCTTCTGCCAAATTTAACAACTTAAACTTGTTGGACTCATTGGACTCATAATCATCACCCCATATTCCACACCCAACAAACGAATATTTGTCGCTATCATCAAAATTAGGCGATGTTAAAAATTCCAAAAATTCCCTGACACCACATAAATTTGTTTCCTTTTCCATTAAATAATGAAAGGGAGCCTCTTTATGTGTATTAGATACCTTCCAATTTTCATCAATAAAGCAATCGCCAATAACCAATATGGTCTCTTTTTCGTTTTCTTTTTTCATTTTTGTCCTTTCTTTTTGATGTTGTTGTTCATTTCATTTAAAATTTCTGCCCAAATTATCAATGAAAAATGAATCGGTCAATGGGGGCAGGAATTTGCTGCCTTGCTGAATCGGCCCGGTTCCCTGACAAACATTTCCGTCATCATCAATCTCCTTGCAAAAATTCTGATTATAACGCTTTTTGGGGAGACTGCGAACCACGAAGCACGAATTATACGAATGACAGACGGATATACATCCTTTTTCAGACCCCGTTTTTTTCATAATACGTCTCCTCTGTAAATCCAATTATATGTAATGATTTCGTTTGTGCGTTTGTCAAGGTGGGTTGCGGATTTCGTTTTTTACTGCGTAAAAAATCGAAATCCTCCACCCACCCTACAATCCGGGATTTTCTTATGTGCGTATCTTGAATGCGTTCGACAATATAAGAACCCTGTTGGCGGGTCAATGGGGTAAAGGGAGTATTTGCAGGGGGATATTTGCCCCATGCAATTTTCAGACCCCGTTTTTTTCATAATACGTCTCCTCTGTAAATCCAATTATATGT
>JAOZLU010000500.1:0-4771 GCA_029934695.1 Desulfobacterales bacterium
CGTTGCAGTCCTTTGTACAGGCGGTTTTGCCGGTGTTTCCGCCGACACACTCGTCACAGTCATCCACAAATGCCGTACCACCCCAGACATCGTTGCAGTCCTTGTTGCAGGCGGTCTTGCCAGTATTCCCGCCGACACATTCGCCGCAGTTGTCCTTGTAGGCGTTTCCGTTCCAAACACCATTGCAGTCCCGGATATCAGCAACCATCGGGTCTGTGCCGTTCTGATGCTCCTCAATGTTTGTCATGCCATCATTGTCCGGGTCGTTATCCGCGTCATTGACAAGCGGATTCAGCTCATTTTCCACTTCCCAGTCATCAGGCATTCCATCGTTGTCGTTATTATCATCATCCACATCCGGGATCCCGTCGCCGTCGGTGTCGGTATCCAATGCTCTTGTGGTGATGATATAATCCACGCCGCCGATGAGTTCTTCGCCGATATACTCCTGTGCGCTGAAATGGTACTCTTTGGATGTCCCTGGTACGGGCATCGGTTTGAAGGCATCTGCTCTCATGGTGATTGTCTGCACTTCATTCGCTTCCATCCGGATGCCGAGGAACTTCGCTGATGTTCCTGTCAGTTGAACTTCTGTTCCGTTGAGAATCCTGATGTTCTCTCCTTTTGCACCCGCATCTTTCCATCGCTGGAAAAGCTCCCTGAGATCAATAATGACTCTTGCACCGTCATTCTCAAGCAGGCCATCCTGATCTTCAAACACGAGGTCAACATTCGTTGCCTGATCTTCAGGGTTGCCCACGTTCACGTCGAATTTGTCCGTGACTTTGTTCAGCAGACCCACCACATTGAAGTTTCTCCACGCTATGTTGTTGTTGTTGTAGGTGTTTCTCACCGGACGATTGCCTTCGGTGAAGGTCATGGGATCATCATCGTTCAGGAGACGGACATAGAAGCAGTAGTGTCCCGGTTTGGGGATTTCGCTTTCATCCCAGCGGATCACCACATCTTCACTAACATTCGGATCAAGGCTGTCAATTTTTGCTGTGCCGACTTGCCTCCAGCCGTTGGGCCAGCCGCTTCCGAGTGAGGAATCAACCCGGTAAACCTCAACGGTTGTATCTGTGGCGGTCAGGTTGCCGATGTTCTTCACCCGGACATAGACGAAGTTGTCCTGTCCGTACTTCACATTCTGATACTGATACACCCCATCATCTTGGTTCCTCACCCATACTGCGGGGCTGCACCAGATGCTCCGGCTGACGGTGTTTGGTTCCACGCCTGCGTCCGGGGCGGGGTCTGCGACCCAGACATCAACACGAGCCGCACTTGCTGTGTAACCCTGATTGGCCTGTTCCGTGACAACCTCAGTGTATGTTCGGCTTGCAGGCTCAAACACATAGTCTTCCTTCTGAGGAATCACTGTTCCCGGCCAGTTGTTATTGACCTCAACACTGTAAGCTCCGTTTTCATCGGTCGTGGGATCTCCGGGCAGTCCGTTCAGAACAACGCCCTCAATGCCTGTGCCATCAGTATTGAGAATACGGCCTGACAGGACATAAGTTGTCTCCAGCATCGGCTCTGTCTTTTTCTCAAATTCTTTTATGTTTGACAGGCCGTCATTGTCCGGGTCCTCCAGAGCGTCGTCAACAAGAGGTTTGAGTCCGCTAAAGACCTCCCAGCCATCCGGCATTCCATCATCATCCGTGTCCGCACTTTCGGGATCTGTTCCGTATTCATGGATCTCCAGAAAATTCAGCAGTTCATCGTTATCCGGATCAGATCGGTCCTCCTCAGAGAGTTTCACAGAAACCTCCACATCTGCTTTTGCCACAATAGTGGGATCAGCTTGTGAGGTGGCTGTAATTTTGATGACATTTGTTCTTCCCGGAATTTCAGGGAAAGTGACATCCAGCGTCAGTTCTGTGTTGCTAAGGCTGTCAACAGTGACAGTGGCGGGCAGTTCTCCCAGGGTCCAGTCTGCCAGATCGTTTACAGTTAATGTATAAGTGTCAGACTTGGGGCCACTGTTGAGGATGCTCAGAGGAATGGTCACTGTAGCACCGGGGTCTCTGACAACCTTACGATCAGCAGAGAGTTTCACACGATAGAGGATTTTGCTTGGACCGACAACAATCTCAGGAGCATCTGCTATATCCTCAAAGGTTATTCCGTCATCCATCAGAATGTTGTCCGCGAAGATTTCAACTTTGGTTCCTGCCACAAAGACTTTATAGTTGATGCCACGCAGATCAACAGAGCTTTCCTGACCAACAGCTATCGTGATGATTTCATTGGCGGAAACAGCACCTTGACTCAGTTTTCTCAGATCCATTGTCCAGTTGTCACTGCCGTAGATTTCAACCACGTCTGAGCCTGAGAAGCGAGTATTTTCATTTGCTTTCAGGGTGGTGGGATCCCATCTACTTGTACTGCCTTTACAGCCCTTTACTTCACCAAAATTATTTCCTGCATTAAATGTTACATCACCCCCATTTCCAGGCTTTGATGGATTGCTATTAGTCTGCCAAGCAATATCACCATATTTCCATGCGCGAGGGATGTCGGCATGACCACCACAGCCTCCCTCCAATTTCCCTATACTTACAGAATCTGCAAAGCCTGATGATTCTGGTGAAACATTTACTGTTACAGCACCGCCGGTACCACCCAGAGTGAGTCCATGTACTCCGCTTCCCCAGTCCTCTCCCATTGATCTTTCACTACTATTACCATAGCCGCCAACACCGCCTTTAATATCGCCAGTATTGACAAAGGTGTTGAGAGAAATGCCTGACCCACTTTTTATTTCGACATTACCGCCGTGGCCTCCTATCGTAGGAAAGCCATACTGAGTTTCTCCGTTCTGACTTTGCTTTGACCAACACCCATACTCACTGCCATACTCACTGCCATACTCACTGCTCTGGTATGTCCAACTGCCAGAACTGTTGTCTTTCAGGCAACCGTAAGTATAATCTTCACCACCTGTACCGGCTGTAATATTGCCCAAATTTATGACCTGCCCCGCATGGAGGGTAATGCTACTCCCATGTTCAGCGTGGACATAGTCGCTGGCGTTAATACCACATTCGCTCTTTTTACCACTTTCACCGATAATCTTACCCGTATTATAGATGAAATCGGTCGCCTGAAGAACCAGATTGGCACCCTGCTCAGTAATCAGAGTTCCGGAAACACAGATACCCTTCACCGGAGGCGGACTCATAAAACCTAAGCCTGCCTCTAACTCAAAGGTTACGTTTACTATATGACCGCCCTCAATTCTCACAACGTCATTACTACTAGGAATACGCATCGGATTCCAAGTTCTGAGATCATACCAAGGCCCGTCTCCAGTTGACCGAATGGTTGCTGTCGCACACAGATCCTCAACATTCACAATGCTCGTGTAGGTCTCAAATCCTTCTTTTCCCACAACGACGTGAATTTCATCTCCCGGACTCGGAGGAGGATTCAGCAGAATGGCAATGCGCTTGCCTGCCTCGGAGATCGCCTGTCCCAAAATGTCTCCATTTTCAGGATCACCCTTAAAAACGGATATCGACGCACCATCCTGATCCACAGTGATGTTAAAGAAGGGAACACCTGCCACTATCGAAGGATTATGGGTAACATTAAAGGTTTCAAGAGACGGTTGCTCTTCTCTGAACGAGATATTTATCTTGATCTGAGAGTAAACCTTCAGCTTTCCCTGAGCAGAATTGTAATGCACAGGATACACATTCAGAATTAGCAGACTTCCGAAGGGTCCCTGAGTTTTCACAAGGTCTGCCAGAAGTGGATAGAATGTGTCCTCTTTTTCATATTCCTGCGCTGAATAGACATTATCATAGCCTTCAAGAGTGTTATCAACAGAACTGACAACTTCCACCTTCAGCTTATCCAACTCTGCCTGCTCGGGCAGGGTGTAATAATGAGACAGCGTGGGAATTTGCGGCTTCCCTATTTGCGTGAGGTATCCTCCACCTGAGATGCTCAATTTCTGCATCCCTCCATCTTCCGTGACATTCATGCCCGGAATAGTTATGTCCAGCTTCGTTTCAAAGGAATTGATAGCGTTTTCATTGAAGACCGGAGGGCCTTCAGCCGCTCCATCCGAAAAAGGCACCCAAGCTGCCATAACCACGGCAGGAACTGCAAACAACAGCAGAAAAACGGCAGTTGCTGTCAAAGAGATCATTCTCCATTGTTTTTTCATGATCTGTTACTCCTTTCATTCTTGATTTAAAATTACTGTTAAATTAATGACACACTTGCTTCAAAAAGCCTTTAAAAGCTTTTCCTAATATTATTCTGCGCTATCACCTCCTTTCATTTTGCCATCTTTGCCCATATCAATGCCCAGGTTGATCTTCCCAGACATTTTTTTAGGGAATCAGGAAATCACAGTCCCCCTTGCTCACCTTATATGCAGGAAAGAAAATTTTTTTACACACATTCTGCCATTTTTTTATTCCTGCCTCCCAGACCACCCTTGCTACCTTTATATGCAGGAAAGAAAATTTTTTTACACACATTCTGCCATTTTTTTATTCCTGCCTCCCAACCCGGTCATCCCAGACCACCCTTGCTACCTTTATATGCAGGAAAAAGAATTTTTTTACACACATTCTGCCATTTTTTTTATTCCTGCCTCCATTTGCCTGTCATCAATGCCCAAATCCGGTCATCCCAGACATTTTTTTGGGAATCAGGGAAGCACAGACACCCTTGCTAACCTTATATGCAGGAAAGAGAATTTTTTTACACACATTCTGCCATTTTTTTTATTCCTGCCTCCATTTGCCTG
>JAOZLU010000500.1:4871-5159 GCA_029934695.1 Desulfobacterales bacterium
TCATCAATGCCCAAATCCGGTCATCCCAGACATTATTTTTGGGGCCGACATATTTGCAGCCGTAAAATGCCAGACCGGTCAGAGGCCCGCAGGGCCGACATATTTTTAGCCGTAAAATGCCAGACCGGTCAGAGGCCCGTAGAGCCGACATATTTTTAGCTGTAAAATACCAGACCGGTCAGAGGCCCGCAGGGCCGACATATTTGCAGATGTCATCCGTTCCATCCTCTGACCCGCTGTCATATATGGCAATTTTAAAAAATGTTCTGCCAAAAGCAAAAATTTCGC
>JAOZLU010001060.1 GCA_029934695.1 Desulfobacterales bacterium
GTCACGGCAGATTCCGAACCGTTATCCGTCTCATTACAAAACGGCATTCGCTTTCTCCGACATCCCTTACCCGCATCCCCTTCGGTACGCCTCACGGCTTCCCACCTCTGCTTACATGAGGAGAAATACGGGCTTACCGTGTTCCGCTGATTTAATATTGAATGACAGAGTTGAACTCCCCTCACGGTTCGTTCTCCTGAACCTTTCGGTTCAAGGGCTTCATTGTCCCCCGGGCTCTCGCACAAACCCGTTGCCGGGAATGCACGCCGAGGTAGGAAACTGCCGACAGCACGGCAGGTTGAACTATCCGTCTTGTGACGGTATCAACAATTAAATCAGCGACTTTACACGTCGCAACCGCTCAAACGACGGGTTATATTTTTTTTACGATTTGCGACTTACCTGAACCACAACTTTTTGTTGCCACAGTCAGTATTCAATACCTGAACATACGCTTTTCTTTCTATATCGCTCTTTTTGGCCCTAAAAAGAGCGACATAGGCACTGTTTAAGGCCAAAATAAACAAACGATTCTTTTAATATTAAATGCTTACCACGGTCCGACCCCGTACACTCCTTGTTCGGCGCTAATGATTCAATATTGTTAAGAATCAATATGTGACCATACGCTGCAAATGTTCGCTTATGCCAATCCTGATTCTCCATCTCAGCCCTCACCCGGCTCAGGCTGCCCGGAGGGTGTCCGTCTCACGACTTCCGCCCCGACCGTTCCCGGTCTTCGGTACATTGTCGGAAGGGCTTCACACCCATGCGGATGCACCGCATACGCATGCCTTCCTAAGATACCGGCAGTGAAATACCGGGTTTGGTCAGTAATATACTGAAATTACAGCCAAATAATAACTGATGCGACTTCGTGTCGCAAATAACGACTGAGTTGAGCGGCGGGGCTTTTTCCGTCCGCTCAAACGATTGGTTATATTTTCTTTTACGATTTGCGACCTGCCCGAACCGCAACTTTTTTATTGCCACAGTCAGTATTCAGTACCTGAACATACACTTTTCTTCCTATATCGCTCTTTTTGACCCCAAAAAGGGCGATATGGGCACTATTTTAAGCCAAAATAAACAAACAATTCTTTTAATATCAAGCACTTATCATGGCCCGACCCCGTACTACTGCACCCCGTACTACTGCACATTATCTTCGCGCACCGGCTTCATGTTTTAACCTGCACCTCAACTGTACAATATCCATTACGGCATACCAGAAAATCACAGTCTGCCGTTTCATATTTATAAAAAAATATGACATGGATAAGATGTATTGTCAAGTCTTTTCATCAGGATTTTCTGAAAAAGACGATTTTTTCAGCATGGCTGACAGACTGTTTTTTCACAATTATTATTGTCTGTATAACATCCCGTTTGGGGTGTTATACAGTTTCCGTATAACACCCCTCTAGTACCACAACTCACAAGTTCGTC
>JAOZLU010001061.1 GCA_029934695.1 Desulfobacterales bacterium
ACGGGGTTTGCAACCCCGTCCGAAACATTTATTGCCAAGGATCGGAGAACATTCCGCCCAAGATTGCCGGATATTCTGAAAATATGCTGATTATAAAGGATTTAGGGGAAGATACAATTTCCTGAAATTATCGTTCAGTTTTAACTATAGGAGGAGGAGAAATACATGCCAGAAGAAAAAGCAAAACGGAAAAAGATAAAAGCCACCGGCCAGATGCAAAAGATCATGGCCGATTATTTTTATGAACTTAACGACGCTGCAAAATCAGGCGATAAAAAGATCGCCTGGTGTACCAGTGTCGGCCCTGCCGAGATACTCAGAGGCATGGGCTTTCTGGTCCACTTTCCTGAAAACCACGGTGCGATGCTGGGGGCCACCCGCATGGCAACGGACCTTATCCCCCACGCCAACGCATTGGGCTATTCACCGGACATCTGTTCATACCTCACTGCGGATGTCGGTGCGTATGTCAAAGGCATCACCCCGCTGTCAAAGGCTTACGAGGGAATTGAAAGCCCGCCCAAGCCTGACGTGCTGGTGTATAACACGAATCAGTGCAGGGATGTCAAGGACTGGTTTGCCTGGTATGCAAGGGAGTTCAATGTTCCGCTGGTCGGCATTGAAAGCTATGTGGGCGTCGGAGATGTTACACAAAAGCATATTATATCCATCGCCAAGCAGATGGAAATGCTGATCCCACGGCTGGAGGAAGTGGCCGGCAGAAAATTCGACATAGATGAACTCAAAGAGGTGCTGGCCCTTTCCCGTGAATGTTCCGAGTTGTGGAAAAAAGTGCTGGATACCGCGTCGGCTGTTCCGGCCCCGCTTACATTCTTTGACGGAACCATTCACATGGGTCCGGCTGTGGTGCTGAGAGGAACCCGGCAGCCGATAGATTATTACAAGCTGTTGCTTGCAGAGTTGGAGGAAAGAATTGCAAACAAGGAAGCTGCTTTGGAAGAAGAGCGTTTCAGAATCTACTGGGACGGTATGCCAGTCTGGGGCAGACTCAGCAACCATGCCAAATTGTTCTCCGGACTCGGAACCAATGTGCTTGCATCCACCTATTGCAGCAGTTGGGTGTTCTCCGCTTTTGACGAGGCTGATCCGTTCAACAGTATGGCAAGAGCATATACAGAGCTGTTTATCGTGCGATCCGACAAGGCAAAGGAGGCGTATATAAAGGACAAGCTGGAGTTCTTCAAAGTTGACGGGATCATCTATCACGATGCCAAAACCTGTCCCAACAACTCCAACTGTCGCTATGGCATGCCCCAGCGCCTTGAGAAAATCACCGGCATCCCCAGTCTGACCATAAACGGAGACCTGAACGACATGAGGCTTGTCTCCGATGAGCAGACCAAAACAAATGTTGAGGCATTTATTGAACAACTTGAAGAAAAGAAATAATGTTTGATGTTTGATGTTTGATGTTTGATGTTGGATGTT
>JAOZLU010001062.1 GCA_029934695.1 Desulfobacterales bacterium
GTCCGGCAGAGGGGTATCTGAACATTGCGGACGGGGTTGCAAACCCCGTCCGGCAGAGGGATATGTTATGAATCCCACTTAGGCTGAAGCTGCTCTGTCTTTTCCTGGTCCATTTCCTGCTGACTGGCGATGATATGCTCGGCCAGATCCAGGTCCTGAGTGTTTTCTCCCTGTTCAGCCATATCCAGAATTCGAATGATCTGTTTGATAAAAAGGCGAACCTCGCTCAGCAGCCCCATTTTCTTCTGGTTCGTGCAAATCTTTTTAATCAGTTCATCCCCGGCCGAATCTTCAGCCTGCCATCGGTATGAAATTTCATGGATATGCCGCAGACACCCTCCCAAGTCAATCATTTCACCTGTTTTCAGAGGCGTCCGGTGGAGGTCAATCAGAACCCCGCGGTAATTGATCCGCTTGCCCTCGCCGATGGAACGAACCCGGCTCCAGAGCGCATCATAAGACCTGAACCCTTTTTCTGAAAGAAGCACATCCGGGATGATTGAAAAAAAGGCATGAAGATATTCTGCATGTTCGGTGTTGTCAATGATCAGCCGGACATTTTCATAAGCAGCGTTGCGGACAGATGCTGAATGGGCAATGACCGTTTCCAATTCATCCATCAGGAGGATAAGCCCGTTATAGCCCAGATAGCGCAGAAACACGATCAGGGAATTCAGAAAATGCTTGCTGTTGGCTTTGCTGAGGACCTCAAATATCCCAAAAGGTTTCAGTTCCCTTTTGGCAATTTTGCCCCCCTCAAACCAGTGAAACAGTGTCTCGCGGGCTACAGCACGCTCTTCTTCAGTCTCCCCCACTGCCAGCGGGACCAGGCAGTTGTTCAGCAACCCGATAAGTCCGTTGGCAAAATTGATGTTCATGCCGGGAAGATTGCGAAGTGTCCCAGGGAGTTCCCCGATTTCGGTCAGCGAGCCTGTCCAGCGGGCCAGCAAATTTCGGATCCCGGTTTCAGGGGCTTCCGAAGTTTTGGAATCCTGGGAAGTCTGCAAGGCGTCCAGTTGCCTGACAATGGACTGATACACCATCTCAAACTTGTGAATGGGAACTTCGCGGGTCAGAACGACGAATGACACTGCAAATCCCTTTTGTTTCGCCATATTGGAAATGACTGACATAAAATGTGTCTTACCATCTCCGTAATCCCCGCTGATGAACCGGACTTTTGCCCCCCCTTTGGCAATATAATGATCCAGATCATCCTCAATAAACTTCAGCCAGTTTTCCCGCCCCACTGTAAAAACCGTCACGTCATCCGCGGGCACACTTCCCTTGCGCAGTTCCTCAATAATTGATCGGGCCTCGAAAGGCTTCAGTTGCTCCAATTGTTTCTTTGAAATCATTTTTTTCTCCTGAAAAGACTGTCAGGGAAATTCCCAAATCCCAAATCCCAAATAAATTCCAAATCCCAAATAAATCCCAAATCCCAAATA
>JAOZLU010000063.1:0-3086 GCA_029934695.1 Desulfobacterales bacterium
CTTCAGCGTACTTTCGCTTTCAGCCGATAAAAACCTCGGAATAAATTCCGAGGCTGAAAGCTCAAGCAGGCTGAAGCCAGCTATCGTGACAAATGTGGCAGTGCGCTTCAGCGTACTTTCGCTTTCAGCCGATAAAAACCTCGGAATAAATTCCGAGGCTAAAAGCTGAAGCAGGCTGAAGCCAGCTATCGTGACAAATGTGGCAGTACGCTTCAGCGTACTTTCGCTTTCAGCCGGGGGATTTATCCCTCGGTAAAAAAAGGGGGAAAATGATAAAAAACTACCTTAAAGAAAAAATCGGAAACCCTGAATTGTTTACAGGGAGGAAAAAGGAGATAGAATCTTTATTGAAGTGGATCAACGGCATTAAAAGAGAGGTTTCCAAAAGCACGGCCATCCTTTCACGAAGAAAGACAGGGAAATCCGCATTAATGCAGAGGCTCTATAATCTCACGTTTCACGAGAATGACAATGTGGTTCCTTTTTATTTTGAAATAAAGGAGGCAAACCAGTGGCTCGGTGATTTTGCTGAAAATTTCTTTCTGGCATTTATCTATCAGTATCTTGCTTTTAAAACAAGAAAATCCGAATATATTTCACGCGCTGAAATGGGGAATATTGATGATGCGCTCCAAATTGCCCGGGAAGAGAAATATGATTTTGTAATCATGGTGATTCAGGCCGTGCGGGGTCTTTCTGAGGCAGGAAAAACAGATCGTATGTGGGATGTTGTCAGAGAGTGTCCGCGAACTATTGCCGGACATTATGACGAACGGATTGTCCAGATGATTGACGAATTTCAGTTTATCAACCGTTTTATTTTCTGGGATAAGGAAAAAAAGCAGGTGGCAGACGGCCTTGCAGGAAGCTATTTTCACACATGCGAATACAAAAACGCACCACTTCTGGTGTCAGGCAGTTGGATTGGCTGGCTTATGGATGACTTGGGCCGTATGCTTCCGGGCAGATTTGTCAGAAGACCGATGAAAAATATGCCGGAACACGAAGCTGTTGAGATGATATTCAAATATTCTTTCTGGACACAGACTCCCGTAACTGAACAGACCGCTTATCTGATGGCGGAACTGGCAGAAGGCAATCCGCATTATATTTCAGCACTCTTTGATTCTCTTTCTGATGGCAAGGATCTGAGTACTGAAAACGGTTTGAGAAAAACCCTTGAATATGAAACCATGGATACTGAGGGAGCCATCCACGCGGCCTGGATGGAATATATTGACTCGGCTTTTCCGAGAATCAACGATGTCTATGCCAAAGATATGGTGCTTTACCTGTCCAAACACAGGGGCAGGAAGGTGGGCAGGAGTGAATTAAAAGAAAAACTGAAAATTGAAATATCCGACCCTGAGCTTGAAAAAAAATTGAAAGCACTTTTTAAAGCAGATATGATCGAAGAACATTACGGGGTTTACAGGGGCGTTCAGGATAACATCTTTGACAAAATTTTCAGGAGAAACTATACAGATGACATAGACAAATTCATTTCCGAGGAAGCTCCGAATGAATACAAAGCCCTGTTTGAAAAAATGCAGAAGAAATATAAGCGGCTGTCAGGAAAATACAGCCGTATCAAAGGTGCCTGGGCGGAGTTTATGGTTTGCCGTCATCTCAGGTCAGATGCTTATGAAAATAACGACCTGTTCAAGTCAATGATGAACAATCTGCCGGATGATTTCAGGTTTGTCGAATATGAGAGAGTATGGTCTTATAATTCACCGCCTCTGCACGAACCGGAATTTCAGATTGATATTTTTGCAAAATCAGGCAGGGAGAATTACTCACTGATCGGTGAGATAAAAAACCGGAAGGCAAAATTTTCAATTAAGGAAGCCAAAACTTTTCAGGAAAAAGCGCAGGAGTTGATGACGCTTGAGGATGTGCGGAAAGCCGCGTTGTTTGTTTTATCCACAGGCGGATTTCATAAAAACACGCTTGCGTATTTGAAAAAAGAGCAGATCGCATGGAGCGATGATTCCCGATGGTTAGAAGATTAGGTGCTGTGCCGGACGGGGTTGCAAACCCCGTCCGGCAGTGCATTTTTCGATCTGCTGTTCGATACAAATTTTGGTCTGGGAATGAGTTTGAACTTTCTGCAAGGAGGCAAAGGCGATTCATTGAGAAGAAACAACAAAATAAAAATTTCAATGCTCGACGTTCTGTTAGGAGGGATTATTCTGATTGCCGGGATTTATATCTTCTACAGGATCAAAGTGGGGCTTCATTATAAATGGAACTGGGAAATCATTCCTCAGTACCTCTTCCGCTATGATTCGGAGAGGGGAAAGTGGGTTCCGAACCTGCTGATGCAGGGGTTTTTTACCACAATCCGACTCAGTATATGGGGGACATTCTTTGCTATGATAATCGGAACGGTGATGGGATTCTGCCGCACCAGCAAAAGCCTTTTTAAACGGCTTATCGGGGGAACTTATGTGGAATTTATCCGCAATCTGCCTCCCCTTGTGCTGATTTTTATTTTCTACTTTTTCGTAAGCGATCAGATCATGCCGCTTCTGGGCATAGATGCGTTCATCCGATCCCAAACCCCGGGCACACAGGCATTTTTCACTTTTTTCTTTGCACCGCCCCTGCTTTTTTCGGCATTCCTGTCCGCTCTCATCACCCTGGCAATTTTTGAGGGCGCTTATATCACAGAGATTATCAGGGCAGGGATTCAGTCCGTTGAAAAAGGGCAGTGGGAAGCCTCTTCCGCACTGGGGATGACGTGGTGGCAACAGATGCGGCACGTCATTCTGCCCCAGGCAACCCGGATAATTCTCCCGCCCCTGGCAGGTCAATTTATTTCCACCATCAAAGATTCGGCCATTGTTTCGGTAATTTCGGTCCAGGAACTGACATTCCAGGGAATGGAACTGATGTCAGCCACATATCTGACCTTTGAAGTCTGGATCACCGTTACCGTCTTATATCTGATGCTGACCTTTACCTGTTCCCTGGCTGTGGGACGGTTGGAGATTTATATGCGGCGTAGTGATGTGTGAGGTACCTGCCACACTCGCAAAATGGTGGGTTCCGCTTCGCTTCACCCACCCTACATTTTTGTA
>JAOZLU010000063.1:3186-14708 GCA_029934695.1 Desulfobacterales bacterium
ACATTTTTGTAACATTTCCAACGGGTGGGTGCGAAACGGTACCTCCCACACTCGCAAAATGGTGGGTTCCGCTTCGCTTCACCCACCCTACATTTTTGTAACTGCACAGGTCGAAACTTTTGCACAGTGCTTACTTGTCAATGACAGCCAGGACGCTGTTGCCGCTCCCGAAATATTCGATCCGGTCAAAACTCAGGGTCCGAGCCAGATGAATACCGCGGCCGTTGGGGTCAAATGCCCGTTCCGGGTTCAGTTCCATGAACGATTGCCAGTCAAATCCCGGGCCTTCATCCCGAATTAAGAACCGAATCTCATTATCCGAACTTTCAAACTGAGCGGTCGCCACTTTCGAGGTGTTCTCCGACAAAAGCATACGTCGTTTCACTTCGGCAGACCATTCCTCATTCTTGACAAGTCGTGATTTTTCTTCATAACTGATCCCCAGATTGCCATGTTCCACCGCATTGATCAGCAGTTCCCATAATCCGAGCGACACCTTCCCTGAATCAGCGCAAAGACTGGCGAGCAGAGTGGTCAATGATTGCGCTTCTTTCATGCTTCGGAATTCAAAATATCCTGTCTTCATCAGCGCAAGCGCGTCAGTGGTCCGACGGATGTCTTTCCAAACAGATCTGTAAGTGGCATAACTGGTGACAGCCGTCTTTACAATAGCCTTCAGGATTTCTTTGCCCAACGGTTTTGTGAGATAATAATCAACACCGGCTCGAAGGCCCTCCAGAATCTCCTCCTTTTCGACCATTGATGTCTGAAAAATCACCGGAATCCGCTTTAAACGCTCATGTGCCTTCATTTTGGCAAGTATTTCCATGCCGCTCATTTCCGGCATCTTCCGATCCAAAAGAACCGCATCGTAATTTTCAGGGGATTTTTCAAGTAATTTCCAGGCTTTCAAACCGTTTTCGGCCGTGACGATCCGATAGTTCTCATCTTTGAGCAACATACTGATGAGCCGCAGATTGACTCGTTCATCATCCACCGCTAGCAGGGTTGAGGTCATAGTTGTCTCGTCATTCTGTTTATTCTCTGGTTCCTGATAATCAATTACTCTGTTTGAAAGTTATCAGATTCTGATTCATACAGGAAAATTGCAATTCTGTCAAACCTTAATTTCAAAAATATGGAAAGCAAGTTTTTCCGGATGTGATTTTGGCCAAGCCCCGCAGGGGATGCCCTGTATGAACTGGCCAGATTCGGCAGTATGAAAAATAATATCGTTGATCTGAGCAGATAGTTATGATAGTGTATAAAATATTTATGTCATCTTAAAATTATGAAAGCAGTACAAGCTTTCAGCTTGTGTAAGTATCCGGTCAGAAATTTTCAGGTACCAGCGGATCCCGGGTCAGAACTGAAAAAATCCCTTTTTTTCAGTTCTGCCTGGAATGATATGCTGTGCTGCTTATGGCAGGGAATATCGGGAAACTTTTGGTCAACTACTTATTCATGCTTCATTATGATTGATTGTGAGGAGGAAAAATTTCTATGAAAATCCTGATTTGTGGCAAAGGAGGAAGCGGAAAAAGCACTATATCCGTTCTTATTGCAAAAAATTTGAAAACCATGGGGTACAAGGTGTTACTGGTGGATGCAGATGAATCCAACTTTGGGCTTTACGGCCTGTTGGGCATCCCGCCATCTGCCACTCTTATTGAGAATCTCGGCGGTAAAAAAGGGGCCAAAAAAAAACTGGTGGCACTTTTCTCAAATGGAAAATCCCCTGCTCTTTTAACTGATGATCAAAAATGGAAAATCAGAGACATTCCTGATGAATCTGTCACAGATGCGAACGGGATCAAGTTGCTGGTTATTGGGAAAATCCACAATTTCGGCGAGGGATGCGCCTGTGCGATGGGATTTGTTTCCAAAACATTTTTGTCAAACCTCGATATCGGGGATGATGAGATGGTCATTGTTGACACAGAGGCAGGCATTGAACATTTTGGCAGACGCGTGGAGGAAGGGTGTGATATGATTCTGGGCATTGCAGACCCCTCTTATGAGTCGTTTATGCTGGTGAAAAGAATAGAAGAAATGGGTAAAAAGGCGGGCGTACCTGTATCCTTTATATTGAACAAAGTTGATGAGGCTGTTGAAGGTGCCATGTCCAAGCATATCAACATGGAAAAAGTCATCGCCAGAATTCCGAAAGATAACTCTGTTTTTATGGATTCCCTTGAAGGCAGAGAATTGAAAACAAATATTCCGGAAATCGGCCATATCTGCAAATTCATTGAAGATATTAAGAAAAAATAAGCGTACAGGACAAAAAAGGTGAACGGCAAAGAAACCCTTTCTGCCGGACGGAGTTCATTCTGCCGGACGGGGTTTGCAACCCCGTCCGCAATGTTCAGCTATCCATAAATCCGCTTAATCTGCGGTTCTGATCTGAAATGAAAAAAAATATCATCATATTGTCTCTTCTGCTTCTGCTTATCATCATTTTGTTTGCGGACAGAAAAGCACTTCAAACGGAAATCATCGGACTCAGCCATACCATTGATTCGCTCAGAAAATCAAATGCGGATATGAAAAGCATGATTGCCGAACAAAATCAGAGAATTGAGAAACTTGGGCAAGTTTTGCAAAAACAAAAAAATGAGGTGAAAAACGGTGATACTGCATATTGGATCATTTTTGTGCTTGCTATTGCTGTGTTAAATATTATCTTCTTTATGATCCTGAAAAACAGGCTGCCTTCCACCGAGGATAACCCAGTCAGACAAATCAGGGAAAAAAGCCTTAGTGCCTCAGAGCAGGAGAAGCCTGCAACATTCCATGAAAAGACAGGGACGGATCACACACTGGCTCTCAAATTTGGCCTGGAGATTCATCGGATGCGGAAAAGAACAGAGAATATGCCGGAGAATACAAAAGGCATCAGGGCCTTAAAAAATTCATTGAAACGGATGGAAGAGTCGTTCAATGACAGGGGATATGAGATGGCTGATCTGATGGGCAAAGCTTTTGCGGACGGATTGACGATGGATGCAAGGTTTGTCCCCTCAGACGAATTTGGCCCGGGAAAGCATATTATTACGAAAGTGATCACACCTCAGATCAATTTTAACGGCGTTTTAATTCAGGCTGCTCAAGTGGAAGTGGGTGTCGGAGAATAGACAAACGATTTGCAAAATCGTTTTACAGCCGAGCTGCATGTTCCGGAAACGATTTGCAAAATCGTTTTGCAGAGGAGAATAATCATGGCAAGAACAAAAATCGGTTACGGCATTGACCTGGGAACCACCAACTCTGCGATTTCCCTTATGGAAAACGGAGAAATCAGAATTATCAAGAGTGACAAATATCAGAAAGACACAACGCCTTCCTGCGTTCATTACAGTAAGAAAAAGACCGTTTTTGTGGGAGATGACGCTCTGAACAAATATCGTTATGAAGTCCTGAAGGTTTTTCGGGCCTTTACTCAGTCCGGTTCAATGCCTGATTTTCTGATCAACACATTTATTGAATTTAAAAGAACAATGGGGACAGACAAGGGCTATGAGAGCGCACATAAGAACCGCTCCTTCTCCTCTGAGGAACTGTCCGCAGAAGTTCTGAAAACGCTCAAGGGGTATGTGAGAGAGGAAGAGATCAATGCCGCGGTCATCACCGTTCCCGCCAAATTTCGGCAAAATCAGATTGACGCGACCCAGAGGGCCGCGGACGCGGCAGGGTTCAAATACTGCGAATTGTTGCAGGAACCCATAGCCGCCTCATTGGCATACAGCATAGATGCAGAAAAGATGGACGGCTACTGGCTGGTATTTGATTTTGGAGGCGGCACATTTGACGCGGCCCTGATGAAAGTGGATGAAGGCATCATGAAAGTCGCAGATACCGAAGGCGACAATCATCTGGGGGGCAAAAACATTGACTACGCCATCGTGGATGAGATTCTTATTCCGTACCTGAAACAGAACTATGCGGTTGACAACATTCTTTCGGATGATCCGGGCAGGACACTTTTGAGAAACGCCTTGAAATGGTTTGCAGAAGAGACGAAAATTGTATTATCCTCCAAGCAGATTTATGATATCTATACAGACGAACCCATTGGAACAGATGACAACGATGAAGAAATGGAAATGGACCTGACCGTCACTTTGGCAGACTATGAGAAAGCCGTCCGCCCGGTGTTTCAACGCGCCATTGATATCTCCATGAAGATTTTGAAGAACAACAATCTCAAAGGCTCGGATTTGGAGACCATTGTTCTGGTCGGAGGCCCCACGCTGTCTCAGACATTGAGAAACATGCTGTCGGAGTCCCTGCTCCAGGGAAACGATGCCATTCTCAACACAGCAACCGACCCCATGACAGCCGTTGCCAAAGGGGCTGCGCTTTTTGCCTCCACCAAAGATATTCCCCTGAATTTGCAGCAGAGAGACAAAGCAAAAATCCAACTGACCCTTAAATTTCCCGAGACAACTGTGGAGACAGAGGAAAATATCGGCATTCGCATTGAACGCACTCAGACAAAGGGGGACATTCCTCAGAAGGTGTTTGCCGAGATTGTCCGAGGCGACAGGGCCTGGTCAAGCGGAAAGGTCGAAATGCAGGGGGATGCTGAGGTGATTCCAATATTTTTGGACACAGGCAAATCCAACCGCTTTGCAATCACTTTGTCTGACAAAAAAGGGAATATCAGTCCCTGTGAACCTGCTGATTTTACCATTATCCAGGGCCTGAAAGCAGCGACCCCCACCCTGCCATTTGCCTTGTGCATTGACGCGTTGGACGCACATACCGGAAAACAGGCATTGCAGCCCCTGAGAGGTCTGGAGAAAAATCAGTCTCTTCCGGCAAAGGGGAAGGACAGCTTCAAAACCCAGCAGGCGATTCGGGCAGGAAATAACGAAGATGTTATCAAAATCCCCATTTATGAAGGTCAGCCGGACACAAAAGCAATCCATAATCACTGGATTCATGAGGTGTTGATCACAGGGGAATATTTGCCTGAATCTCTGCCTCAGGATGTTGATGTCGAGGTTACGCTTGAGATTGACAGTTCAAGAAGAATGAGGCTCTCTGCGTATTTCCCCTATATTGACGAAACCTGCGAATTTGATCTGCCGGATAACACCACAGAAGATTATAATGCGGATGTTTTGGAAAAGGAGATTCACAGTACACAACAAAAATGCGACAAGGCGCAAAGTAAGAATCCGGGATCATGCGGAAAGTCAAACGATGAGTTGAATCAACTGGCTGATCTGCTTAAAAAGGCCGGAGGCGATCAGGATGCGAAAACTCAGATAAAAGATCGTCTGAAGGAAGTTCAGATTGATCTGGACAAAGCCGAGGAAGACAGCGAATGGCCCCGGATGGAGAATGAACTCGCCAATGCGCTGGAAAAAATAGCGGTTACGAATCAGCGGTATGGGAATGAGAAAACCTCTCAGATGGTCAGTCAGTATCAGCAGCATGCCCGGATGGTCATGCAACAGAAAAATGCAAAACTGGCAAAGGAATTAATCGCCGAGATTCAGGCTTTGGATTTCGCTCTGGTGAGTCAGGACATTGGCTTATGGATCAGCTACATCAAAAACTTTGATGAAAAATTTGACGCATACAATTGGAAAGACAGGGAGGCCGCAAGGGAGTTGATCAACGAAGCAAAGCAGGTTATTGTCACAAATCCTTCAAAAGCGAAATTGCAGGACATTGTGAAACAATTATCCGTATTGCTGTCCCAGGCGGAAAAACCACTTGCGGATGCCATTGACAAAGAACTGTTAAGAACAAAAACTTGACTTTCAACTTTCAACCTTGGCTTTCAATGCTTGTTCCAAAATTCAGACTGCTTTTCTGGGCCGGAATCGTATTTCTGCCCTTTGCCACCTTGTTCACGGTGATGCCCCAAAGTGTCATGGTCTCAGGCAGCATGATTGCCCTGATGCTCATACTGGCCGTTGGAGACGCACTCCTTGCCTTTGGCCGTCTTGCCGGGATCCGTGTGGAACTGCCGGAGGTGGTGCGTCTGTCCAAAGACCGGGACGGTGAGATTGAACTGCACATCAGAAATGAGAGGATGAAGGTCAGACAACTGAGGATCGGGCTGGCGTTCCCGGGGGAGATATATTCCCCAAACAGGGAAATAACGACCAGACTGCCGGAAGAGAATCCGTCTGCCTCCCTGGTCTGGCCTTGCAAAGCCTTAAAACAGGGGCGATACACTTTAAGCACATACTATCTCGAAGCCGCCTCACCGCTGGGCTTCTGGGGAATGAGGTCTGCTGTGCCGACGTGTTTGGAAATCCGTGTTTATCCCAACCTGTTTGCCGAGCGGAAAAATCTGGCTGCTCTTTTTCTGAACAAAAACCTCGGCATCCATACCCAGCGGCAGGTCGGCAAGGGCCGGGATTTTGAACAACTGAGAGAATATGTCCCCGGGGACTCTTATGAAGATATTCATTGGAAAGCCACCGCCAGGCAAAGGCATCCCATCACAAAAGTTTATCAGGTTGAACGCACCCAGAACGTGTATCTCATTATTGATGCATCACGTCTGAGTGCCCGAAAAAGGAAAAAAGAAAGCGAAAAGCGGAAAGAGGAAACTTCGGCATCAGACGACATGTCTCAGGTTTCAGGTTTCACAAGTATCCTGGACCGCTTTATTACTGCTTCCCTGATTATGGGCATGGCTGCGGAGCGTCAGGGCGATCTCTTTGGGGTTCTTGCTTTCAGCGACAAAATGCGGGGGTTTGTGAGAGCAAAGAATGGCAAGGCGCATTATAATACCTGCCGAGATACGCTTTATACCCTTGAGCCGCAACATGTTTCGCCTGACTTTGCCGAGCTTTTCACTTTCATCGGGACGCATATCCGGCGGAGGGCCTTGCTGATATTTCTGACGAACTTGGATGACCCTGTTCTGGCCGAAGGATTCCTGCATAATATTGATTTGATCCGACGGCGGCATCTGGTTCTGGTCAATATGCTGAAGCCGGAACTGGCGGCCTCGCTTTTCTCCTCTCCGGAAATTCAATCTGCTGACGATCTTTACAAAAATCTGGGTGGACACTTCCTCTGGAGCAGCCTTCGGGAAACAGAGAAGCGTCTGAAACGGAGCGGCATAGGCTTTTCTTTACTGGACAACGACAAGATGGCCGTCCAGGTGGTATCGCAATACCTTGCAGTCAAACAGAGACAGATACTGTGAAACGTAAACTGAATCAGTCGTTGAGTTTCAAATTTCCAGTTTCAAAAAAACGGGCGACGATTTCTTCGTATTGTTCCACGCTCGTTGTCTTCTGTATCTTTTTTTGATTTTTCCTGCTGTTTTCAAAGGATAAAACAAAATATTTCCAAAAACTCTTCATTCTTTGCAAAAGGTGAGAAGGGCCGTTCAGAATCTGGCGATATTCATGAAACAATGCATCGTGAAAGCGTTTCATCCTTTCAATTTTATTGGGAAAAATATCTTCGTCATTTTTTATTGTCGCCGGCAGGAAAGGATTGGTCAATGCGCCTCGCCCGATCATCCACCGGTTTATATTTTCAAATCGCCCGGACAGGGTGCGGAACGTGTCAAGGTCAGTGATGTCTCCGTTGTAAACCACAGGATGGGCAGACTGAAGCAGGCATTTCTCGAAGGTATCCAGATCAGGCGTTCCCTCATACATCTGAATGCCTGTTCTCGGATGAATAATGATTTCTTCCAGCGGATAACGGTTAAAGATCGGTATGATAAGAAAAATTTCATTCTCATTATTGTACCCCAGGCGCGTTTTGATGGAAAGGGTGTTGGGAATCGCTGACAGGGTTTTTTCCAAAAAAGATTCGATTATGTCAGGAAAAGGGAGCATCCCGGAACCTCGTCCCTTTCTCGCCACCTTGGGAAAGGGGCAGCCCAGATTCCAGTTGATGCTTTCATAACCCATGTCAAAGAGATGCTTGGCGAGGATAACAAATCCGTCCGGGTCTTTGCTCAGAATCTGCGGAATGACAGGCATTCCGGTATTGTTTTCAGGCAAAAGTGCCTTGTGCTGGGACGGTTTGATGCGCTTTCCCATCTGTGTTGAGATAAAAGGGGCCACAGCAATGTCAAATCCGTCAAAATGCTTTGAGAAGATGTTTCTGTAAACTGTATCGGTAAACCCTCGGATGGGGGCCATATAAAGTTTGGGGATCATAAGATTTAAGCCGTTAATCACTCATAGAAAAATTCGGAGTGCAAAAATAGAGCGGAGCGGTTTTTTGCACTGGCAGGCAGAGAACGAATCTGAAATCCCTCAGTCTGCTTGCTTCAAATTATTCAGCAATCAGGTTTTTCCCTGAAAGCAGGTCTATGCCGATATATTCGGCAAGCTGATGTATGCCGGGCGTTATCATCACTGCACAGTCCCGCACAATCCGCACCTGCTCGGCTCTGGTGAGGACACGGCCCAGCTTTCTCATTTTATGGCTGGCAGCGGACTCGTACAGAGAGATGCCTTGGAGAGCCAGTTCGCTCAGATGATCGCGGAGCTTTCTGGCCTGGGATTTGGTGAGGCCGAGTGCTTTTACGATTTCGGCTTTGACCATGTCGAAAAGCTCCTTATATCCCGTATTGGTCGCTCCTGCGAAATCAGGGCGGGTGTTGCAGGTATCCGCCAAGGTGTTGGCGAAGATCAGACGGTTGCCGACACCTTTCAGGCGGATGTCAATCCAACTGTCGTTGCGCCGTTGTCTGCGATATCCGGCAATGATCTCCTCCATCGCCTCATCCGGTTTTTCCGCATTCAGATCCCCACGCAGCCTGTCCCTGGCCCCGTCCTTGTTGGTCCGCAGGTTGTCCACAAACACGCCTGCCTTGGCAAGGTAATCCTTGATTGCCCGAAGCGCGGGACGGGTTTTGGTGACACGGAGGCTCTGGGCGATCAGGTAAAGGCCGTGATCGTCAGTGTGGTCTTTTTTGTACGTTTTTCCATCAGGACCAACATGATCAAGATGGTGAATTGAGATCACCATCTTGTTTTTCGCCTTTTTCCAAATGTTTTGGACAGCCAAACGATTAGACGCACTAATCAATCCGGCAATCCAATCCTCAATGGCATAAAAATGCTCCCCTTCCACAACATGGAAGTTCAGCTTGAATTCCCATTTATCTGCAACGATTAACGGCAGGGGCGTACTAACTGATTTCGGGACAATTTCCTGCTTTTTCATAATAAAATCCTTTCCACGTTTAAAGGCTGTCCACTGTGAAGTGTGTGGGGCAGGCCGGCAGTGGTTTCCGGCTTTTCGGGGACATCTTCCCTAGCCCCACAAAATGAATACATATCATCATTTATTTTGGATGTCAATCTGTCAAAACCAGAATATTATTCTTCCAGCAACGCCTCCGCACGGGTCAGTTGCTCCCGTCGCAAAAAGAAAATTCTGAGTAGATTAAACCGTGCTTCTGCATAAGAGAGATTGAACTCACCAAAGCGTGTCAGGGTGATCATTCCGGCGCGATAGTGTCCCCTGGCATCCTCATAATTTTCCCGGGACAGTTCCACCGCTTCCTGTTGCAAACTGATCCGCTGCTTCAGGGATTCGATATTGACACCGACAGTCTCAATTTCGCCGGCCAGCAATTTTTTGGTCTGGCTCAGACTTTCCTCAGTCTTCTTCATATTTGCCCATGCAGACGCTTTTTTGGCCCGGGCAAGTCCGCCGTCAAAAATATTCCAACTCGCCTGGAACCCGATGGTCCAGCCCTCATTCATGTCATCGCTTCTTTCACCGTCTGATTTTCCTGTCCCCGCCAGCACAACTTCCGGCAAACCTTCTCCGCCTGCTATGTCATAATTCAGCCAGGCCGCGTCAAGCTGGGTTTCCACGAATTTTATATCCAAAAGATCATCCGTGGAAAGCGATTCCCTAAGCTGGTTCAGGATCGCGTTCAGATCCGGCACCTTTTCAAGGTTTCCTTTGGGAATAAGAAGTTCTTCCCCGCCTGACCTGCCGATGGCAAGGTTAAAACTGATCAGCGATTCCTGATATGCTGCTTCGCCTTCTTCCAGTTGATCCCGGGCAAAATTGAGATTCAGTTTCGCCTGCCGGACATCAAGAGAAGTCACCGCGCCTGCTTCTTTAAGGTCCTGTGCATCTTCAAGCTCGGCCCGTCTCTGCTTTACCCTGTCTTTCAGAATATTCAGTGCTGCCTGCTGGTAAAGAACAGCGTCAAAAGCAGCCCGCACCTGTTTTGCGATGTCCCTTTTCCCGGATGTTTTCAGGATATCTGCCTGTTTATGGAGATTGTCGCGCAGATCCCGGCTTTTCCATATCCGTCCGCCGGCAAATATCAGTTGGCTTATTCTGGCCTCTGCCACAATATTCCGCCCCGGAGATGCGAAAAACGGGCTTTCCGGTTTATTATCGCCCATTTCCAGGTATCCCGCACTCAGTGTGAGCCGGGGTTTGGTAAATGCTGTTGCCTGATCTCCGTCAGCCCTCAGCGACTGGGAGGTTTCCATTACCATACGGATGGCCTCCGAGTTTTCCAAAGCATATCTGACCGCCTCTTCCCGCGTGACGGCAAAAGATACCGCGGGCACCAGGCACAGCAGAACAATTATAAAGGATTTTTTTATCATGCGGGCTCTCCTCATTCTCTCTTCACCGTCGTCCGACCCAGACTTCTTTTTCAATCCAGTGCCCTTCCTGCTCAATAATTTTGATCCATTTGGCGGGAACCCATTCGCGTCTGTGATTGTAGTGGCCCGGATTCCGGACTTTTTTATATGTCGGGGGAGCCCAGACTTTTCTTATCTCCCAATGACCCCGGCGAGACGGACGGGGCGGACAATCCACACGGCGGTGGCGTTGCGGGGGTGGCGGTGCATAATAAGTTCCCCTGTGTCTGTCAACGCCAATTTTCTCATTGGTATGATGACGACGGTAATCTTTGAGGATGGCATGCCCCAGAATGGCGGCTCCCACACCGATAGCCACACCTTCCCACCGACGACGCTGTTTGGAACCGGCCCAGATCGAAGTCGTCAAAAGAGAAAGACATACAACTGCTACAATCAGTGAAACCAAAACTTTTTTCATTTTCTGCCTCCTTTCTTTATTTTCCAGTTTTTGTCATTTTAAAACCTTAGACACCGTGTTTCAGAAAAAGTTCAAAATGAATTGGAAATATTAAAAAGCAAATTCATTCTATCACAAAACAGGTATAATGCAATCTTTTTTTGACAGTGTTCCACTTTTGATGTCGCTCATTTCAATGGAGTTCTGAAAAAACACCCATCCTGTTTGAAAATCAGCAGTTTGGAAGGTTTGGTAAATATACCCAATTCAGGAAAATGTAGGGGTGCAGCGAAGCTGAACCCACCTTTTTTGCACAGATGGTGGATTACGCTTCACATCATCATCGAAACTCATACCTTATCTGACCTTTTGTGGGTTACGCTTCGCTTCACCCACCCTACATTCTCTATTGACATGGCCCTCAGTTTGTGAAATACTTTACAGTTTTTTAAAATAAATGGGTATGATTTTTACAGAAGTGCTGAAATGAAATTAAA
>JAOZLU010000063.1:14808-19756 GCA_029934695.1 Desulfobacterales bacterium
TTAAAAATCAAAATTCAGGCCGTGCTGCGATCAGCTTCAAATACAATTCCCTGATTAATTTTTCAGGCGGTCTGTCCCTGTATATCCCGAAATCCGGCCCATCATTCGGATCAACGCCGCGCAGGAAAATATAAAAAATTCCTCCGAAATCCTTTTCATAGCTGTAACCCGGCTTTCGTACAAAGAGATACTGATGCAGTGCCACAGTATAGATATGATACTGAAGAATGTAATAATGCGCTTTCATGGGTTCAAGGAGCGCGTTCTGATGATAATCTGCCACTCTGGGGCCGAGAAAATTTGATTTCCAGTCCACGAGGTAAAATTTGTCCCTGAACTGGAACACCATATCTATAAATCCCTTCATAAAGCCTCTGACAGGTGCAAATTCCAATCGTTCAATGTCTTCAGGAAAATCATTTGGAAATTCAGCCGCGGCGTATTTTGCGAATATGGTTTTCAATGTTTTCGATGATATCTGATTTAACGGAAAATAAAACTCCAGTTCGTTGAGCCTGTCCTCATTCCTGATCTGGGATAATGTAAGTTCTCTGCACTCCGGATCAAGCGGAGCGGAAAGAACCTTTCGGATCATGTCACACACCGGTTCCTGCCATTTAAGGTCAAAATCATACTTTCCAAGTTTATCCGCGGTCAGTTCTTTCATGGCAGACGGTTCGACAAAATCCAGATGCTCGAATATGTCATGCAGGCATTTTCCCGGTCTTGCGCCCTTGGGAAAAGAAAAAATATCCGGAGCTTTTTTCTGAGCATTTTCAGGTTCTTCCAGTTCTGTCATATCCTCCTGACCTGTCTGTGCATCATGGTCCGCCAATTCCGAGCGACGCTCCCGGCCGGATGTCAGAGATGAGAAGCTTGAAATGCGGAAATTACGCGCTATTCTGCCGGAAAACTTCTGACACTCCAGTTGTTCTGTTTTATCCGAAGGCTTTTTGTATAAGGGGCTGACTTCCTGCGGCATTTCAGAAAGGCAGATCGCTCCGTCTGCTCTGTCCCGGATGGCTTCCAGAGATTCAAACATATCTGTGTCGCTTAATGTTTTAAAATTCTCAGACATGGCTCTGAGAATATCTTCTGATGGGCCCGGATGATGAAGAAGATACGCAAGTGCGGATGTCTCTGCCTTGTTGAAACGGCCCCATACGAGATAGCAACGGTTTTTTGCCCGGGTCAGGGCCACATAGAGAAGCCGCAGATTTTCCGCCAGTTTTTCATGCTCCGCGATCATCCTGTTTTTTTCAATATCGTCAGAACCCAGATCAAGCGTCAGTCTTCTGTTCTCATTTTCATCGTGAAACAGAAACGTGTGATCGTTAATTTCAGAACCGCCATACATGAAAGGGCAAAAGACAACCGGATACTGCAACCCCTTGCTTTTATGGATGGTGACCAGTTTCACAGCGTTCTCATCACTCTCGAGGCGCAGTTGGTGTTCATCAAGGCGGGGCGTATTTGGATTTCTCTGCTCTGAGAGCCATTTGACAAGCCACGCCATGCCTGTTTTTTTTTCAATCCATGCCTGATGAAGAATTTCTGAAAGATGCAGAAGGTTCGTATTGCGGCGTTCTCCGTCAGGAAAGGCCATGAGGCGGTGAAGTATGTCTTCTTCGGAAATGAACTGTCTGAACATTCGGATAAACCCCTCGGTATTCCACAGATTGTGATATTGCCTGAATTTAACCAGCCATTTCTCATAAGCGGTTTCATTTTCTGTCAGGGCATCCAGTTCTCTTCCGCTGAGTCCCATCATGTCGGTTGCAAGGGCTGCCCTGAGGCGTCTTTCACTGTTGGGCTGCGTAATTCCGGAAAGGACCCGCTCTGTTTCAAGGCTCTCATGGGAATCGAATATGTTGCCCGTGCTGTGCAGAACTGAGGGAATATTGCAGGACAGGAGAATTTTCCGCATCAGATCCGCTTCTCTGTTTTGCCGCAATAAGATGGCGATATCTCCTTCTCTGAGCGGTTTCTCTCCTAAGAGAACCTTGTTTTTTTTGTCGAGAAGTTGGGAAATCTCCGCTGCGACAGCTTTTGGTATTCGCTCCTGTGCTTCTGATTTGTTCATGGGTTTTTTGCTGTTTGTGTTCGCAAACCACAGTTGCAGAGGCGATTCAGGTGTTTTATTGATTGTGAGGAAACCGAATTTTTTGAAAGCATCCGGTTTTTTTCTTTCAGAGGGTGAGTCTGCCGGTTGAAAGGGAATTTCCTCGTAGAGAAATGCGGGGTCGGTATTCCCAAAGACAGTGTTGACCGCGGAAATCAGTTTTGGCTCGGATCGCCAGTTTTTACCGAGGGTGTATCGGGATTCTGCGTGTTTTGCCGCATCCATATAAGCAAAAATATCAGCTCCCCGAAAGCCGTATATGGCCTGCTTGGGATCGCCGATGAGAAAAAGAACAGGGCTTTTATTCTCCCTGTTTTCGGAATTTGCCCCGGAAACGGAGGAATCATCCGCAAAAAGCATTTTGAAAATGTCGTACTGGATCGGGTCAGTGTCCTGGAATTCGTCAATCAGGGCCGCCCTGAACCTGGTTCTTATATTCTCCACAAGCGATTTGCCGCGTTTTCTGATCGCCGTGTGCAGGTTGAGCAAAAGGTCATCAAAAGACAGGATATTCAGGGTTTCCTTCCGCTTTTTAAGTTCATCTTTCACATATTCGAACAGTTCCGCCTTTAATCCCATGAGATGCTTTTCAAAACATCCTGCAAGGGCTTCCTGTTTGTTTTTCAGGTCTTCACAAAGGTCAAAAAATGGATGACTCGGAGGCATGCACTTTTTTTTTGTCCCATTTTCAATTCCTGTTGAGGTGAATTTTTCAAATTTACCGAAAATTTCAGGGTTATTATCTCCCATAGACAGATATTCATCCATGCTGAGAATCCATTTCGGAATACTCGTCTTTCTGTATTTATTCCGGTCCAGCCCTTCATCGTTGGCGAGAATATTTTTAATCTCTGTTCTTTCAGACAACCAGTTTTGATGAACCGCATTGAAGGATGCCTGGAATGTGCGCTCCGCCTCGGAAGAATCAGGGATTGCAACCCGGGGAATAATTTTCATATTTGGCTGGGACAGTTTGTTTCCCAGAAGAGAAAGAAGTTTATCCGGGCTGGTGTTGTCAAGGACATAATTGACGAAAAGGCGCGACGCGTCGTAGAAATGTCTGCGCCAGAAATCCTCGACAATTTCCCGTTTGAGGGCTTCCTGATCCCTCGCCAGTTCCGTGTCAAAAAGACTTCCGCTTTCAAATGCGTTCTCGTCCAGCATTCGCTTGCAAAAGCCGTGTATGGTGAAGATGGCGGCTTTGTCAAAATCCCGGATGGCTTCTTCAAGGCGTCTGCATCCGTTTTCGGTATCACCATGTCTTTTGACAAGGGCGCTCAGAATTTTATCTTCACACCTTTCCCCGTGGAATGCGTCTGTCGCCTCACGGAGTCTGGTGCGAATCCTGTCCTTTAACTCTTCAGTGGCCGCCTGGGTAAACGTGACCACAAGGATTTCATTAACAGAAAGATGTTTCTCGATAATCAGCCGGAGAAAAAGGCCGGTGATGGTATAAGTCTTTCCGGTGCCGGCACTGGCTTCAATAAGGTTTGTTCCTTTAAGTGGGCTGTCTGAAAGATCAAAATGTTCCATTTCTTCTTATGTCCTCCCGAGTGTGAAAAGTTCAGTGTGGAATCAGCCGGAAACTGAACCTCCTGGCTGAAAGCTGAAGGGTACTGTAATCTTCCAGCCGCTTTCAGCCCGGGAGGGGTTTTCCATGCTTTTTAACAGGTTGTCATTTTATGCCCGGGGCTCTTTATCTGCTTTTTCATCCAAAAATGCAATAGACAGATTTTTATAATTCATGGGCGCAGAAAAAAATTTTTCCGCCTTTAGGCGGTGGCACCGCGGAACTACGAACTTTCTGTCCTTAATGGAAAATCATGTGAAACCAGCCTGTTACATCGACAGTGAAAACTTGAAAGCAGCCCTGCAACATACTGAAATTATTCAGTGGAAACCGCTGACCCAAAAAATACTGGCATCAGTAATTTCAGCAGGCCATGAAAATTTACGATTGTCGGGCAATTATAAAGGTATGCCAAAAATTCTTTTTCCCTTGTTGTTTCGGTGTCATCAATATTCCCTTGACGTCACTTGTCAGATATATTATAGTTTATTAAAAATAAGGTTTGAGTGTAATCAGAATTGAACATAAGGCAGAACATGTATGGCGCAGATATGCATGGATTTGTCACATATATCTGTGAGAATCCGTGCCATCCGTGTTCTGTTTTGGTTCAGGCATAGTGAATGACTGAATTGCCAAACTGATGTTGGACATTCAGAAAAATTATGACAATATGAGGCAAGGAGGACGTTCCATGATCCACCAGACAGAAATCCATGATTCTCAAATTTGTCCTTTGCAAACCTTTCAGAAATTAACCGGACCACAGATTGAAGGACTCCGGAAAAAACTGGCCCGGCAAGAAAAAAAAGAAGAGGAAGAAGAGGAACGGCTGCTCCTTTGCAAAAATTGTAAAAACAAAATTACCTCTCTTAACAACAGTATAGAAGTGAGGGGGCAGTATAAACACACTTTCAGCAACCCCCATGGCTTTATTTTTGAAATCGTATGCTTCTCCTTAGCCGACGGTTGCGTCAACCAGGGAATGCTGACAATGGAATTTACATGGTTTAAAGGATTTGGCTGGCGTTTTGCGCTCTGTTCAAATTGTCATATCCATCTGGGATGGTTTTATCAGTCAGGAAGGGAAAAAAGCTTTTATGGTTTAATTTCAGATAATCTTACAGAAGGCACCTGAAGATTCCGCGCCGATTTTATCGGAAGCGGAAATGGCTTTGTTCATATAAGGTCCGGAGCATCAGACATCAAATATCAAACATCGAACATCAAACATCAAACATCGAACATCGAACATC
>JAOZLU010001063.1 GCA_029934695.1 Desulfobacterales bacterium
TTTATCAAACATCAAACATCAAACATCAAACATCAAACATCAAACATCAAACATCCACTAACGCCTGCCCTTTATTCCGCCTTTTTTCAAAAATCCTTCATAATGCCTGGTCAGCATGTGGGACTCAATTTGTGAGACAGTGTCAATTGCCACCCCGACCACAATAAGAAGTGCAGTGCCTCCGAAATAAAAAGGAACATTGAACTTTGCTATCAGTACCGACGGAAGCACACATATTGCTGAAACATATATGGCCCCCCCCAGCGTGATCCGGGTCAGCACCCTGTCAATATAATCTGCTGTGCGTTTGCCCGGTCGTATGCCCGGAATATAACCGCCATGTTTTTTCATATTATCCGCGACATCCACCGGATTAAAGGTGACAGCAGTGTAAAAATAACAGAAAAAGAAGATGAATGCAACAAACAGCAACTCATATCCGATATTCCCCGGCATCATGGCGGCTGCAACATCCTTCATCCACTCCACTTCCACAAAGCTGGCCAGCGTCGCCGGAAACATGATAATTGATGACGCAAATATGGGCGGTATCACGCCGGAAGTATTGATCTTCAATGGAAGATGCGTACTCTGACCGCCGTACATCCGCCGCCCCACAACCCGTTTTGCATATTGGACAGGAATACGCCGCTGCCCCTGTTCGGCAAACACAATGATGCCTATCACACCTATCATAAGGATAAGGAGTATCAGCACTCCGAATATTCCCATTTCCCCTGTAGTCAGGAGACGGAAAGTATTTATGATGGCATCCGGCAGACGAGCCACAATCCCGGCAAAAATAATGAGGGAGATACCGTTTCCGATACCATGTTCGGTAATCTGCTCACCGAGCCACATGATAAAGGCGGTTCCCGCAGTCAGCGTAATGACCGTCATCAGCCTGAAACTCCACCCGGGATAGATGACAGTCCCCATCTGTTCAAGCCCTATGCTGATACCAAACCCCTGAATGATACTTAAAACAACCGTACCATACCGGGTATATTGGGTGATCTTCTTCCGCCCCTGCTGTCCCTCTTTGGACAATCGCTCAAGATGCGGTATGACAACGGTCAGAAGCTGCAGGATAATTGACGCGCTGATATAGGGCATTATCCCCAATGCAAACACAGACAGACGCTCCAACGCGCCGCCTGAAAACATATTGAATATTCCGAGAATTCCACCCTTATGCACTTCAAAGATTTTTGCCAGTGCATCGCTGTCTATCCCCGGCGTCGGCACATGCACACCAATGCGATAGACCGAAAGCAGTGCAAAAGTGTAAAAAATTCTCTTTTTCAGTTCGGGTATTTTGAATATATTCTGAAACCCGCTGCCAATCATATTTAAATTCCTCGTGTCGTATGTCTGAGATTTGGTGTTTTCAACATCAAACATCAAACATCAAACATCAAACATCAAACATCATTCTTCCACAGTT
>JAOZLU010000501.1 GCA_029934695.1 Desulfobacterales bacterium
AGGGTGGGTGAAGCGAAGCGTAACCCACCTTGTGCTAAAAAGTGCTAAAAAGTATGTTTGGTGGGTTCCGCTTCGCTTCACCCACCCTACATCTTTTTACTATCGAGAAAGGAGCGGAAAAATTGGAATCTCATCCGATGAAACTCTATTCAAAACAAGAAAGATATTTCACCATCCTGGCGAGCATTTTTGCAGGAAGCATTGTCATTGCATCTGTGTTGGCAAATAAAATTGTTGATATTGCAGGATTTTTTGTGCCGGCAGGTGTTCTGGCATATTCAGTGACATTCACTGCTTCAGATGTCATCAGTGAGATATGGGGAAAAAAGCGGGCAAAAGATACAGTGCTCGGGGGTTTTGCAGCACTCTTTTTCATGCTGATTCTGACCCAGATCAGCCTTGTGTGGCCCAAGGCGCCTTTCTGGAATCAGGAAGAGGCGTTTCAGACGATCATGGGAAGCACATCCAGAATTATAGCGGCCTCTTTTATCGCCTATCTGTCGAGTCAGTTTCATGACGTATGGGCGTTCCATTTTTGGAAAAAGAAAACAAAAGATCGGCATCTGTGGCTCAGGAACAATCTCTCAACCGCTGTTTCCCAATTTGTTGATTCATTTCTTTTTATCACAATCGCCTTTTACGGTGTTTTTCCCGTATGGCCGATGATACTGGGTCAGTGGATCGTCAAATGCGGGATAGCCCTGCTGGACACGCCGATTATCTACGCACTTGTCTGGTTTGTCCGAAAGAAAATACAGGAGCATCCGGAGAGCAGGAGTCCGGGGGACGGTGACGGACGAGTTTGTCGTGACCGTGAATCCGGTGGATGATCCGCCGACAATCTCAGTTGTTGAGGATCAGACCACTGACAGAAACGACACAGCCGGGCCTGTCCGCTTCACGATCTCGGATCCGGACGGGGACGAGCTGACAGTATCCGCAGATTCATCAGACACAGGCCTGGTTCCGGATGAGAATATCATTCTCGCCGGTGCCGGTGAGAACAGCACGGTGACAGTCACCCCTGGCCCCGATGCCAACGGTGAGGCAGTGGAGACCTGTTCACAGGGAGGCTGCAATTTTCAGCATGTCACGCCGATATCCCACACAGAGGCACAGAGGCCACAAAGAAAAAACACTGATTATAACGGATTCAGGGAGCCCTGAATCAGAAAAGCATTCCCTTAAAAACCACAGAGGAGCCACAGAGGCCATACTCTGTGATTGTCAGGGCATATTCACAGGGCTCCTCTGGATCCGTTATAATCAGAAATTGTTTTACATGAAACAATTTGCAGAATTGTTTTACACGGAACACTTGGAATCACGAATAGACATACGATCAGCCGGTGGCTCTCCTCTTCACCAAAGTTGTCAGTTGTGTGAGGCTCCCCATTCTGGGCTTATCGAAAAAAAGCACATAAAGGCCCAGAATAAACATAATAATATCCCGAATCAGCAACTGGGTTGTGGAAGATGTATAGCCCGGCTCGCCAAAGGAAGTGCAGCCGCAGTCGAATTCATGTCCTCTCAGAAGATTGACAGACAGGGCAATGATAAAGGCAAAAAGCATTCCGTCAATGATGAATACGGCAGATCTCGGGAAAATCCCCATAATCAGTGCCATCCCCGAGTAAAACTCCAGATAAGGCAGGATGATGGCAATGAGATTTATGGAGAAATTCGGGAAAAGGTCATACCCATAGACTATTTTTGCAAACTGTGCAGGCTCAGCAATTTTATGGTAACTGGCATAAACAAATACGATTCCCAGCAACCAGCGCACAAACATCTCAAACCATTGATTATTGCATAATTTCATAATGTTATCATTCTTCAACCGGGTATCCTCCCTGTTTCCATTCGTCATAGCCATCCACATAAACCTTTGTATCTGAATATCCCATCTCTGAAAGATACTGGGCGAGCTGATGGGAATCTTCACATTCTCTCCCGGTACAATAGGTGATAATAGTCAGGGAATCCGGATACTTGTTCATAAATTCCTCAAACAGCCCGTCAAATTCATATAAAGGCAGGGACACTGCGTTTTTAATATGGCCTTCTTCGTAGAGTTCACGGGTACGGGCATCAACAAAAACACTTTTACCGTTAAGATAAATCTCCCTGGCTCTGATGATGTCAATTTCAAGTTCATGGTCAACAACATCATCTTTGGCCCTCGCTGTGATGACCCCCTTCGATGTGTCCCATTCACCGACCAGGGCAATGCCTTTGGGAGAGAAAAAATTTACTGTAAACGCGGTAATAACCGCGAGACCCACAAAGCACAGAAGCTCTTTCATAATCTGTCTGTAAAGCATCACTCTCCTTCCCCTTTTGTGTTTTCAGTCTGTACAGTGCAAAAAAAATCCAATTTTTCAGACAACCTCTGATATCAGACTGGGCATTTCATCCGAAATGTTCACATTCAGCAATATTATTTTTTGTCCTGTAAACAGATTTTCATTTTCAAATTAAAAATCACCATTGTTTTTATGATGTTTATTATTTCTGCATGGCTTTGTCAAAAGATTTGATGGTAAATTGGGGTAAATTGGTAAATGAGGGTAAATTTCCCAAACATGGCTGAAATTTGTCCGGCTCGCAGTCCGACAGGGAGCAACGGTCAGTCAAGCGTCTTGGGGAACTGGGCATAGCAGTTGTCCGTGACGGTCTCTTTGGAAACAATATGAAGAATTGGAAATTCGGAAGATGAATTACTGCCAATTTGAAAGTTCCCAAACTCCCCTCTCAGATATTTTTTCCAAAGTTTCGCCAGCCACATCAAGGCAAAACCTGTAAGAAACATCATGGCAGATGCCGAGGCGGGGTCTGAGACAGGTTCTTTCCAAGAGCGGGAAGCAAGGCCATCGGATAACCTGTTGGTGGATGAAAATGCAGAAGGATAATTTGGGCCGACGAATAAATCAAATTCATTGAGCGGGCCTCTGATGCCGGATGTGAATGCTTGTGCCATGTATTGTTGTGATTCCATGTTCCAAGTGTTGGCGTGCTGTGTTTGAATCATGATGGGAGTGGCTCCTGCCGGCCCAACGGTCCCGCATACAAATATTGTCATAAATAAAAGGATATTCTTTTTCATCATGGTTTCCCTGACCTCGACAGTTGAAAGTTTGAAGGTTGAAAGTACGTCCGTGAGCAGAATAATCCTGATTCTGACGGATGTGGTGGGTTACGCTTCCCTGCATTTTCACATTTTTAAAAACGCACAGGTCGAAAACTTTTGTCCAAATAATTCACAACCTAATTTTATCTCATAAGTCAGAGGGAAAAAGCAATGGGGTAAAGAGAGTATTTTAGGGGAGAAAAATGCTACTTTCTGATAAAACAAAGGAAAAATAAACAAGGCGGAACAATTTGTTTTTATTGGAAAAACAAAATTTTCAGATAATAAACAGGATAAAGGGAATGGGGTAAAGAGAGTATTTTTTGAAAAAAAACGCTGCTTTCTGACAAAATGGAGGGTAAAGCAATGGGGTAAAGAGAGTATTTTGTGGCAACTTTGAGCAACAGATTCAAAATTTCTGATTCATCATCCACCATTCAAAAATTGATCTTATATTTTTTCATCTTATATCGCAACGTCCCCCGGGGAATCCCCAAAAGCCGTGCAGCACTTGCTGTGTTCCCTTCGGTCTTTTTCATGGCCCGCTGTATGAGTTGGCAAGTGACTTCATCCAGCACAGCTTCAATATCAAATACGGTTTCCGGGACTTCAATAAAGGAGGATGACCCTTGGAATGAAACAATTTCCCGGGGCAGATGGGAAACGCTGAGGGCTGTGTCATCATACATGATGCAGATACGTTCCAGCACATTACGGAGTTCCCTGACATTCCCGGGCCATGAATATTCTTTCAGATACGCTGCGGCCCGGGAATCTATCTTCTGAAAACTTTT
Organism: Desulfobacterales bacterium; assembly: GCA_029934695.1. Classification (GTDB taxonomy): domain Bacteria; phylum Desulfobacterota; class Desulfobacteria; order Desulfobacterales; family 4be13; genus JAOZLU01. The sequence continues at coordinate 3,925 of JAOZLU010000501.1, forward strand.
GCTGAACTGCTGGGTAAACTGAAAAAGAAACAGGTGAGCCATTGCCAGCACATCTTCCGGTCTTTCCCTCAGCGGTGGGATGTGAATCGGGAAAACATTCAGGCGATAATAGAGATCCTGCCGAAATTCCTTCTGCTCCATTGCCTTTTTGGGGTTTCGGTTGGTGGCCGCGACAATGCGGGCATCCACAGTGATATCCCTGTGTCCCCCCAGTCGTCGGAAACGCCTGTTTTCCAGCACGCCCAAAAGTTTCGCCTGGAGATTCATGGGCATTTCACCGATTTCATCCAAAAACACAGTTCCCCTCTCCGCAGCCTCAAAAAGCCCTTTTTTGCGTTGCCTGGCATCTGTGAAAGCTCCTTTTTCATAGCCGAAAAGTTCGCTTTCCAGAAGATTGTCCGGGAGCGCGGCACAGTTGATTTCCAAAAAAGGATTTTCCCTCCGCGGACTCAGCAGATGGACAGACCGGGCAACCACCTGCTTTCCAGTACCGCTTTCCCCGGTAATCAGAATCGTGGCACTTTCATGGCGCGCCACTTCGGTCACCTGTTTCAGAATATGGCGCATCTGTTCGCTTTCAGCAATGATATTCAGATGGGAAGGGAGTTTTAAACGCCTTTTCAGGCTTCCCACCTGTTTCTTCAACTGCTGGGCCTCAAATGCCAGGCGGACAATCAGCTTGATAACATCTGCTTTAAAGGGCTTTTTGATATAATCGTAAGCACCAAGCTTCAGGGCTTGGACCGCTGACTCCACCGAGGCATATCCCGTGATAATGATCACGAGAAGATCAGGGTCCAGTTCCTTTCCTTTTTTCAGCACCTCAATACCGGTGGTATCCGGCAGATTGAGTTCCAGAAGCACCACATCCACATCAGTTTCTTTTAAAAAGGACAGGGCTTCCTCTCCTGTGGCAACAGATGTTACCTGGTAATTCTCTTCACTTAAAATCCGCTCCAGATTTTCCCGGATGATGGATTCATCATCTACGACCAGAATTTTATCATTCACCATTCACCATTCACCATTCACCATTCTGGGAACTTATGACTGTCTTAACATAAAATTATTTGAAAAATGAAATCGCATCTGCTATTTGTTTTAAAGACATGAAGCGTATTAACAAAAATAAACGAGGAAGTAAACTTGAAGTTTGATGTTTGATGTTTGATGTTTGATGTTTGATGTTTGATGTTTGATGTTT
>JAOZLU010001064.1 GCA_029934695.1 Desulfobacterales bacterium
AATCCATTGTGACGATGCAGATGGGTGAAGTGCCTGAGCAATCGCCTGACCAGCCTATAAATTCATGACAATCTGCTGGCGTGGCGGTAAGTTGAACCGCTGTTCCGGAATCATAGGTTTCGTCACAGTCACCGGGGCAGGAAATGCCGCCGCCGGTCACTGTTCCTCCTGCTTCCGGGTTAACCGAAATGATCAAATCATCAAATGGCCCAGTCTGTCCACCACGCACGGCACGCACATAATGGCTATCTGACAGACTGCCGCCGTAGCCGTAGCTGAAATAGACGCTCCATGCGTAGTCCTCGCCACTGACGCTGGTCGTCGAAGACCAATAACCGGACAAAACGGTATAATTCTCAAAAATAGGATCAATGGCCGGATTGTAACGGCTCAGGTCGGCAAGGGATGCCAGATCTTTGATGGTAGGCAAACGCCAGTCGGTCTGGCCGGCCAGGTTCAGGGTGTTGCAGTAATCCAGGGCCTCTTGCCATGTATAGGTGTTGTGCATATCGCGTAGGCCCCCGTCATCGGTCTTTTGTTCCCAAATCAGGCTGGTTCGGGTGTCCGTGACCGTGCCATCGCTGTTGTCAACGAAGCGGGTTGCGTGCGCGGGCGCGGACAGAATCATCAGGGCCGTCAGGGTCAGGGTCAATGTCAGATGGAATCTTTGCTGCATTTTGGGTCTCCTTTTTTTGGGGTTGCATTGGTTAATTCACATATAGGCATTAACATAAAGTTTGTCCGGAAGGGTGCAAAAAATCGCTCGCTGCCCTCGCTTAATTTTTGCACTCCTTTTTTCTGACGGGAATTGGCCTGAATGATCATACGAAGAATCTCCCGGACAGGTTTCGCAAATCCGACCCAATGGAATACTTATCGTACCTACTGAAATTCCGGACAGTTCCCTGAAGATAAATCACCAATTCCATAGCTTTTTTGTACAGCGGCAAATGCTCGTATCGGGCCATTGGACCATTATCCTTACTAAATCTAAATCAAAATCCTTGTACTTTCACTATCATCCTTGCTAAATTAAATCCTTGTAGTTTCGCTATCATCCTGAATCAGGATGATCGGAATTTAAAAGGATGAACCGGATATCCTGAATACCCTGATTCAGACAGCAAAATAACCAAATAACCAAATTGCCAAATCACTGACCGCCACGCACGGCACGCACATAAAAGCTATTTGACTTACTGCCGGCACTGTCGTAGTCGTTGTTGAAATTGATGCTAAATACGCTGGCATTGTTACTGGCGGGCATCGTGGAAGACCAATAATAGGACGAAACGCAATTCGGGAAATAACTCACATCTATCGTGGGCCCCGGAGAGGGTGGGAATTTGCTGCCCCTTGATTCTGAACCGCTGATTAATGCTGATCTCACGGATTTCACGGATTTTCTGCGCCCAGGAAGCTGTTCGGTTGCATGTTATGC
>JAOZLU010001065.1 GCA_029934695.1 Desulfobacterales bacterium
AAAACGAAACCCGCAACCCACCTTGACAAACACACAAATGAAATCATTACATATATTGGATTTACAGAGGAGAGAAATCATGAAACACAGATGGGTAAAAAGAGCTTTTCTCACAGCGGCATTGGCACTGCTGACAGTTTTCAACTGTGCCTATGCTGAAACTGTTCCGTTTGATTCCGACAAATGGGAAATCAGGGCCGAAGAATCAAGGGTTGAAGATTTTCTGGGGCGTAAAAACACACTCTTCATCAAAGAGGGATATGCGATGGCCAAGGACTCGGAGTTCAAAAACGGTGTTATCAGCTATGATATCGCTTTTGACCGCGGACTTGCTTTTGTCGGTGTCATGGCGAGAGCCGAGGATCATGAAAATTTTGAGCGCTTTTATATGCGCCTTCATCTTTCGGGAACACCTGACGCAGTTCAATATACACCATATTTTAATGCAATGACAGGCTGGCAGCTCTACGCTGATTTCAGAGGCGGCGCCAAATTTCATTTTAACAAATGGAACCGTGTAAAAATCCTTTTTGCCGACAAACGGGCTGAAATGTATATCAATGACATGGAAAAACCGATTCTGGCAGTTAACGAACTGAAACGTCCGGCTCAGGCAGGCAAAGTAGGCATTTTTATGGAAATGGTCCCGTTTTTGGAAATGGTGCCTGTGCATATTTCTGATTTCAGTTACACTGAAACGGACAGTCCGCCGCTGAAAGGCAAATACGATGCATTGAAAGACACCCCCGAAGGCACGGTGATGTCCTGGAAGATTTCTGATGTTTTCGACGAAAGAACACTTGAAGGAAAATATTCCCTGAGTGATGCGGACAGAAAAAAGCTGGCCTGGAAAAAACTGACATCAGAACGAAGCGGTCTGGCCAACCTGGCACGACTGCATGCTGTTGAGACGCTTTTGGAAACTGGCGTGAAAGTGGGCAAGAACTGCGTTTTTGCACATGTCTCCATTCAATCCGACAAAGATCAGGTAAAAAAGATGTCATTAGGATTCAGTGACAAAGTCAGAGTGTATTTCAATGACCAACTGCTTTTTTCCGCCAACGACACCTGGCGGTCCAGAGGTCTCCGTTTTCAGGGTCTTATCGGATACTACGATGACATATATCTCCCTCTTAAAAAAGGCGGCAACGAACTCTGGCTGGCCGTCTCGGAAGCTATGCCGGACGACGGCTGGGGTGTCCAGGCCAGGTTTGAGAACATGGATGGTATGAAATTAAAAGAATGGTAGTCCTGCAAAAATGGTGATAATTTATATTTAGTGTCGGCTACGGAAGAGTTGCCGGCAGGGTGGAACTGGATGAAAGCGGCACAGAGGCAGTCTTCAGATCATCATTCCCTGTTCACGTTTCACCCTCACATATCAGCCGGAGAAAATCACATAAAACAGACGCGACAAGCGGATAGAAGGGAG
>JAOZLU010000064.1 GCA_029934695.1 Desulfobacterales bacterium
GCCACTGAGGTGATATGAAGTGCCATGCTCCATAGGAGTCCACGATGTGCCGTCATAATGCAATATCGCGCCTGTTCGGATTTCAGTGTCCGGGTCCCAATTGCTCCCCACGGCAAAGACATCCGAGCCGGAACTGCCCCACACGCCACTGAGGTGAGCTGTTGTGCCGGAATCCATGGGAGTCCAGGACGTGCCATCATAATACAATATTGTGCCTTCAGCACCCACGGCAAAGGCATTCGACCCGGAACTGCCCCACACGCCTCCGAGGTAATTTGTTGTGCCGGAATTCATGGAAGCCCACGACGTGCCGTTATAATGCACTATTGTGCCTTCAGTACCCACAGCAAAGACATTCGAGCCGGAACTGCCCCACACGCCATTGAGACGATTTCCATGGGGCAGGGGATTCTGCCATGTCCAGTCTGAGGCGTATGCCGCAACCGGGAATGTGAGCAATCCTGTTATAACATAAAGAAATACTGCCAGTGATCTCAAAGTTTTCATTTTTTTGGTCTCCTTAATTTTGTTTCAGTGTTTTTGTATCTGTTAAATTGGGCGATCAGACGCCCTTCCCCTTCACGCTAAAGTTTCATTTTTTGGCCTCCTTTTCTGTGTGTTTGGCAAATTTCCCGCTCTGCATTCAGGTTCAAATTTTTCAATAAAACTGAACTGTTTTGCAATCAAATGCTGACATTATCATGCTTGTGGGGGATTGTCAAATCCCCCGCCTACATTCTGCATCCAGTGATTCAGAAATAAAAATTCATAAATGGCATACTGTCATCTTTCCGGTCAGCAGTGGTCTGAACAGCGAACTCAGTTCAAATAATCACTGCAAAAAATATTTTTTTTCAAATTGCATTTGATTTTCTTTCATATTTGTGTCACATACGGACAATATCTTTTTGGCGTACATCCGTCTCATATCCAGGCACGGATATGAGCAGTACAGGTACAGGAGGACAGTGTTATGCTGAATGTTCCTGGTTCTAATGGTTTTTGTGGTTTCCGATATGAACCGCAGATGAACGCAGACAGACGCTCACGGCCTGTGCAGGCGATCAGAGTGCGGGAGTATCAGCGTTCATCCGCGGTTTGCAGGGATCACAGCTGTCTGAAATCTTATGCAGCCACAAAATCCGTCAGAATCAGGAATGTTCCTTTGGAAATCAGATTTTCTGATTATCCGAGGTTTTACAACTCGCAGGTCTGATTTTGAAGAATAAGGAGGTAAATCTATGATGAAAACGTAAGCGCAGTTTTGATTCATCTGCTTTTCCCGGATTGACAAATCCGGCGGAAACGGTTCGGGGTTGCCAATCCGAGCCGGGCGAATTGTGAGGAACTAAGATTAATGCAACAAAAATTTAAGGAGGGAACAATTATAATGAAAAAGATTGTATCTGGTTTTATCGTTTTTACGGGTGTTGTCATCCTTTTCAGTGCGATGACTGCCATTGCAGGCGAAATCGCCATTGATGGCAAAGTCACCATTGACGATGACAAGCTGCGTGAAATTGTCAAGGAGGTGATCAAGGACAATCCCAAGCTCATCCTCGACACGATTAATGCTCATGTAAAGAAACAGAAAAAAGAAAAACAGGGAAAGCAACTGGAAGCAAGTTTTAAAAATCCGATAACGGATATTGTTGCAGAGCCTCATAATCCGTCAAAAGGGGCGGAAAATGCCCTGATTACCATTATTGAATATACGGATTTTGAATGTCCTTACTGTTCAAAAGGTGTCAAAACGGTTAACCAGGTGTTGAAGAAATATGCCGGAAAAGTGAAACTGGTATTCAAAAACAACCCGCTTGACTTTCATAAACAGGCAGTCCCCGCGGCTAATGCAGCACTTGCAGCCAACAAGCAGGGGAAATTCTGGGAATACCATGATCTTCTTTTTAAAAATTCGTCAAAGCTGAATGAGGAACTGTTTGTCAAACTTGCCAAAGATTTGAAACTTGACATGGAGAAGTTTGACAAGGATCGGAATTCGGATGAGATCACAGATCAGGTGGAGCTTGAAAAGGCGGAAGCTGAATCGCATAAGTTAAGAGGGACACCCAGTTTTCTTGTGAATGGAATCGTGATCAGAGGCGCTCAGAATCTGGGGTATTTTTCAAAGGTCATTGATCGCCTTCTGTCAGAGGGAAAATAGGCGGCCATCAAACTGCAAGTTTGGCACTCCCGGCGCACGTCTCCGGGGGGAGTGCCAAACTTCCAGTTTAGCTCCCTCGCATCTGAACCTGAATGAAATGTTTGGCACCTGTTTCCCCATGAAAGTTCACAAGGAGTGCAAAAATTAAGCGAAGCGGTTTTTTGCATCCCGCACAGGCGGGACAATGCGTTTTTTCCGAGTTCCTTAGTCTGGTGGGTTGCGCTGCGCTCCACCCACCCTGCATCTCAGTGGTAGTGGGATGTTCTTTTTTAAAAATCGCCTAACAACAAGTGGATATGTGTGAATTATGTTTGATCTGAAAATATTGTCATCAAGAGAAAGTGAGAGAGTTGAATGGAAATCCGAACCATTGTGAGGTGCGGGGGATTTGCCAATCCCCCGCAAGCATCATATAAGACTGCTCGGCTCGGCCTCTGCTGCAAATCCGAACCGTAAGCATCATTGCTATCTTTAGTTAATATCAATCAAAAATTTTGTGCCGTGTAATATATCTGAAATTTTTGTGTAATATTATTTAAAATGATTTGAGATTGCAAAAAAAACATGATACACTGTAAACATTTTTTAAGGTCTCTTGAAAATTAAATTTTTTATAACTTTTTTAAAGGAGGTATATTATGAAATCAGGATTGACGGCACTTTTTACGTTGGTTATGTTTCTGTCCTTACTTATTTTCTCAATGGCATCCCACGCAGAAGAAAAGCTCTATCCCCTTGACAGCGATACAGATGCATATTATTTCGGCGGGTCTGTTTCCATATCAGGCATTTACGCCATTATTGGGGCAAACGGTGTGGATCAGAGTGCCGGTGCCGCATACATCTTCCAGCGCGCCAGCAATGGCAGTTGGGCCCGGCAGCAAAAGCTGATCGCAGACGCAACATTCAGAGACTCTTCCGACAAATTCGGCACATCCGTTTCCATATCCGGCGTTTACGCTATTGTAGGCGCTCCGTATGATGATGATGACAACAACGGCTCGAATTCCGGCTCGGCTTATATATTCAAACAATCCGGCACAGTTTGGAACCAAGAATGCAGAATTAAGGCAACAGACGGCGCTCGCGATGATTTTTTTGGCGGTTCTGTATCTTTATGGGGCGATTACGCCATTGTGGGAGCTGCTTATGATGATGACAAAGGTTCTGAATCTGGTTCTGCTTATATCTTCAAACGTGAGGGAACTTCCTGGATCGAGGAAGAAAAACTGATTCCCGATGAAGATGACAGAGAGAGTGGGGATTATTTTGGATCATCTGTATCCATATCCGGCCAGGATTCGGAATGGTACGCCATTGTGGGCGCGCATCTGAGCAACGATGCTGACACCAATACCAATTTTGGTGCTGCATACATATTCAAAAAAGAAAATGAATCATGGAAACATACGAAAAAACTGACCGCGGACGACGGTGCGACAGGCGACAATTTTGGCAGGTCTGTGTCCATATCCGGACAAAACTCCCAATGGCGGGCCATTGTGGGCGCTGATGGAGATGATATTATGGATGCGGATGGAGATGAAAAAACTGACTCGGGATCAGCCTATATATTCAGACTTGAAAACAGCAGCCTCTGCCCGAGTTGTGGAAACGATACATGGACCCAGCAGGCAAAACTGACCGCGGGAGATGATGCCGCAGCAGGGGATCGCTTTGGAAGGTCTGTTGCCATTTCCGGCGACCACGCAATTGCAGGAGCTTACCAGAATGATGACAGGGGAAACAACGCCGGCGCAGTCTTTATTTTTGAATATCTTGGAACCGGCATAGAAGGTGAGACCTGGAACTTGCAGGAGAAAAAAACAGCCGCGGACGGTGACTCCGGCGATGCTTTCGGCAGTTCCGTGTCCATATCTGATTATTTCTCCATTGCAGGGGCACCGGGTGCTGACAATAATGTCGGTTCAGCCCGTATTTATAACGCAACGGGCGGTGGCGGCACTCTCCCTCCGACTATTCAAAATCCGGGAGATCAGACCCTCTCCCAAAACACCAGCAAAGATATCAGTGTCACCATATTCGACTTTGACACGCCAGCTAATGGGCTGAGTGTATCTGTATCAGCCTATTCTGAGGATTATCCCGGGCTGATTCCCAACAACACGACCAATATCCGTATCACCCACGATACAGGCGACGAATATATTCTGCACATCAGTCCGGCAGCCAGTCAGGCCGGCACAGCAACAATCACCGTCACCGCAGACGACCATGACAATTCTCCCCGGAGCATCTCCTTCACCCTCAGCGTCAATGATCCCCCTTTAATCAGCGGCCTGCCTGAGTCGGTCGCCATCAATGAGAACGATTCCACCGAGCAAATCCGATTCACATTGGAAGATTCTGTGACCTCACCCGCTCAGATCACCGTGTCCGGTGATTCATCCGACATTTCTTTGGTTCCGGCGGGCAGCATTTCTTTCACCGGAACTGCTGAAACCCGCTTTGTGACCGTTACCCCGGCATCCGGGATGACTGGCTCCGCGGAGATCACCATCTCGGCCAAAGACACAGACGGTGACACTTCCTCGGAAACCTTCACCCTCCTCGTCAACGGCGCACCCGGCATATCCGGGATAAAATCCGAAGAGGTTACAGATGAGGACGTGCCGGTGTATATCAATTTCACAGTTGATGCTGAAACCGCAGCAAACCCGTTTGACATCTCTGCCGCATGGTTTTCCATGAATATGTCCGAAGCAGGCCTCACCATAATCGGTACCGGGAACAGCCGCCGCCTTGATATCATTCCTCCCACAAATGAATTCGGAAACGCCTGGATCAGTGTATCCGTGCGAAATTATGAAGGAGGGATCACCACAAAAACATTTTCTCTTGAAGTCAGACCGGTGAATGACAAGCCCACCGTGTCTGATCCTTCAGGCGGAACCGTCATAAATGAGGATACTGAGGCGACTTTCTCCTTTACGATGGGAGATGTGGATACGCGGACAAGGAACCTTACCCTGTCCGCGACCTCTGCAAACACCACTCTGGTCCCGGACCAGAATATCAGCATCAGCGGTACCGACGCAGACCGCACCGTGACCATCAGCCCTCATGGCTATGGCACGGCGGATATCACGGTGAAAGTCAGCGACGGAAGTTTGGAGGATGAAACCACCTTCACAGTCACCGTTAACGCAAGACCTCTCATTTCTGGCCCTGGCGATAATCCGACAACAGACGAGGATAAGGAAGCGGATTTTTTCTTCGGGGTCAGTGATCCTGATGATTTTTCCGACAGTCTGACCCTGACCGCTGTGTCAGATGATCCCCTGCTCATCCCCAACAACACCCGGCACATCCAGTTCAGCGGCTCCGGTGAGAGCCGGCGTCTCACCATCACCCCCGGGGCCGACCAGTTCGGTCAGGCAGAGGTGACCGTGACCGTGAGCGATGACAACGGCGCACAAAGAGAAACCCGATTTTTCCTTACGGTGAAACCAATAAACGATCCGCCGACTGTCTCCTGGATCGGGCCTCAGCAGAGCGAGGAGGACGGCTGGACCGATAAAATTGCCTTTACCGTCACAGATGTGGAAGGCGGGAGTCTGACGCTGAAAGCCGCTTCCGGGAATCTGAATCTGATTCCTGACAGCAATGACAATATCCGCATGGACGGCTTCGGCGGAACCAATTACCCGATTTATGCCGAGCCTGGCGTTCCGATCCCCGTTGACCTGACCCTTCTGCCAGCCTCAAACCAATACGGCACTGCCGATATCACGATAAGCGCAACAGACGCTCAGGACGCGACGGAGATCATCCGATTTCCCCTGACCATCGGCAGCGTCAACGATCCCCCGAGCATCTCTGATATCGGGAATCAGACCACTGATGAGGATGTGACACTCTACGACATCTCCTTCACAGTGACAGACAGTGATCCGGATACGCTGACCCTGTCTGTCAGTTCAGATAATCCCGAGCTGATTCCTCCGGCCAATATCCGTATTATCGGAGTGAACGCCGATAACCAGATCAGGGTCCAGCGAGATATCCCCACCTCCCTAAATCTTGCGTTCACGCCTGTTCCGGATCAGTCAGGCACAGCAGAGATCACAGTGAACGTGGATGACGGAACCGCCACTGCCACTGACACTTTTGTTCTCACGGTTGAACCGGTGAATGACCCGCCTGAAATCTCCAACATTGAAAGAAACCTGACTATTACAGAGGATACTTCGGAAACTTTTTCTTTCATTGTTGGGGATCCGGACACTCCTGTTGAGTATCTGCGGGTGACAGTGACTTCGCCCAACACATCTCTTGTTCCCAGTCAGTACGCCAATATCCATGCCGAGGGGACCGGTGCTAACCGCACCCTGTTTGTAAAACCGGCCAAAGACGCTGATACCAGCACCTTTGGCATAGCAGATATCACAGTGACTGTGACTGATGATCAAGATGCCTCTGCGGAGGAACGTCTCTTTCTCCGTGTCAGTTCGGTCAATGATGCGCCCACAATCACCGGAACACCTGCTCTTACTGTGAATGAGGAGATTCCATATCTTTTCACGCCGAATGCGGATGATATTGACAATACAGCGGATGATCTCTTTTTCACCATTGAACACAAACCGAGCTGGGCAAATTTTGACGAGCAGACCGGCGTGTTAAGCGGTGTTCCCGGGGACTCGGATGTGGGCAGAACCACCGGCATCGTGATCACTGTGACGGACCCCGAGGGAGAAAAAGCGGCCCTGCCCCCCTTTGACATTGAGGTGCTGAATGTGAATGATCCGCCGGTGGTTTCTGATATCGGCAATCAGGTCACAGACGAGGATGTTCCCACGGATCCGATCCGGTTTACCGTACAAGACCTCGAAGGGGGAAGGCTTCTGATTTCCGCGAGTTCATCTGATACCACTTTGGTTCCGAACAATGCCATTGACATTGGGGGATATGGTCCGAATTATGTGGTGACAACCCTTCCGGGCGAGGAGCGGGAACTGAGCGTCAGCCTCACCCCCGGTGCCAATCAGTCTGGAACGGCAACCATCACCATAAGGGTAAACGACGGCACCGACACCACTCCGGCCAACTTCTACCTCATGGTGAGACCGGTGAATGACGGCCCTGATATTTCCATGATTCTTAACCAGAGTACGGACGAGGACACGCCAACCGAAAATATTGCTTTCACTGTCACAGACTCCGAAGGCGGCGTTCTGAGGGTGACCGCGGTATCAGATGTTCCTTCGCTGGTTCCCGAATCAGGCATTGATATCATCGGAACGGACAGCGAAGGCAGGATCAACGCATCCCCGGACCAGGCGGTCAGCCTCCAGATAAAAATTACCCCTGCCGAAGGGGAATCCGGAGAGGCGTTCATCACTGTGACAGCAGACGACGGAGATAAAACCGACACGACCAAATTCCTCCTCAGTGTCAACTATGTCAACAAGCTTCCTGTAATATCGGATATTCAAAGCAAAACTACAGATGAGGACACGCCTGTGGATGTCACCTTTACGGTCAGCGATATCGAAGGCGGAAACCTGCCCATATCAGTCCTGTCAGCAGACCCGACCCGGGTTCCCAATGATCCTGAGCATATCAGTATTATTACCGCATCCGCGGGGGGCGTGGGATTTGGCCCGAATTATGTTCTCAGTCTGCCGCCAACCGGAAGCGAAGACATAACGGTAAGACTCACCCCTGCCGAGAACCAGACCGGTCCGGTTTCTTTCAGCGTGACCGTGAGCGACAGCGGCAGAGATACGGATCCGAAAAATTTCTTTATCACTGTCAGGCCGCTCAACGATGCCCCTGTGATTTCCGGAATCCCCAATCAGAATACGAGTGAAGATGTGCCGGTGGAAAACATTCCTTTCAGCGTGGGAGATTCAGAAGGCGGCATGTTCGAGGGGGGAATACTGAAATTAGCCGTGACATCCTCCAATCCTGACCTGATTCCTGCGGACGCTGATCATATCCAGATCAACAGTGTTCCCCCGACAGGCTCGGGATTCGGAGCGAATCACGATACAAAACTCTCTCCGGGTGTTGAAAAGAGTTTCACGCTGACGCTTATTCCTGCGGAGGGCAAATCCGGTGTAGCCGCGATTACAGTACACGCGGATGACGGCAGCAGCACTGCGACTGCGACTTCGGAAAAGACTTTTTTTCTCACGGTGGACTATCTGTGCAAACTCCCGGTTCTCTCCGGTCTGTATAACCGAACAACCGCTGAGGACGAACCCATTGACATCATTTTTACTGTCAGCGATGTGGAGGGCGGGGGCCTGCCCATATCAGTGACATCATCTGACAGCGAGCTGGTTCCCAATGCACCTGAAAATATCAGCATTAACGGACTCGGACCGGATTATATTCTGACCATGGGGCCGGATGACGTGGAATACCCCATTCTCACGCTGACCCCGGCCTCGAACAAAGCCGGCAGCACAATGATCACTGTGACGGTGACGGACTGTGGCATTGAGGAGGTTAAGGAGTCATTCTATCTCACTGTGGGACCGAGGAACGACGCGCCGATACTCTCTCCCATCCCCAATTATCGCACCACCGAATGCGCCGAAAATGATGAAACATGCGACGTTGACGTGGCTTTTACCGTGAGCGACTTGGAAGGGGGGCTTGTGATCATATCGGCCGATTCGTCTGACGGGAGACTGGTTCCCAATGATGATATTCACATTGACATAGCGGGGTTCGGCTCCGCGGTCAGCACAAACCTGAGCACCGGCGGAAGTGTCAATATTACACTGACGCTTCAGCCTGAATCCGGGGTCATTCCGTCGGAGGACGACTTCGGTAACGCGGAGATCACCGTGACTGCAAGGGATGAAGAGGGCGGCGAAACATCCCGGACATTCACGCTCCAAGTGGACCGCACGAACAAACCTCCGAGGATCACCGGTCTCTGGGACAAAGTTATGGATGAGGATCAGGACAAGTTGGATGTCACCTTCAATATCAGCGATGATGAGGGGGGGCAGATGGATATCAAGGTAGAGTCTTCTGATACCAATGTAATTCCGAACGATTATGCCCATCTCAGCATTGAGGGGTATGGTCCGGATTATGTTCTCACCATGACACCCGGGGCGCCTGCTGAGGACCTCACTCTTTCCATTACTCCTGCGTCAGACAAATTCGGCGTGGCTATCATTACCGTGAGAGTGTATGAGGACGGTGTTAGTGAGGCGAAGGCGAAAGAAACGATGCTTGTGAATGTCAGACCCGTTAATGATGAGCCGTCTGTGTCGGCTATACCCAATCAGACCACCTCAGAGGGGCAGGTCACAGGGAGCATTCCATTTACGGTGAGCGACCTTGAAGGCGGTCTTCTGGATATCTCCGTGACATCCTCGGATACAGACCTGGTTCCGGAAGATGATGTTTTTATGGATATTAGCGGCTTTGGACAAACTCACACAGTGACACCGTCACCTGGAGAGAATATCAGTCTTGGACTGGTCCTTCTCCCTGCCTCAGATGAGTTCGGAACTGCGGATATTACCGTAACTGTGAAAGACCGTGAAGGAGGAGAGGATTCAAAGACCTTTAAGCTGATGGTCGGGGTGGTGAACGAACCGCCGGTCCTTTCAACTATCCTCAGTCAGATCACAAAAGAGGACACACCCACCGGAAATATCCACTTTACCGTGAGCGATGCCGAGGGCGGTGCGCTGGAGGTGTCGGTCACCTCATCCGATCCCGAGCTGATTCCCAATGATGGCGAGCATATTCAGATTATTCACGGCGAGAATACCTTCGATGCGATTTATATCCTCAACTTGGAAGAGGGCACAGATACTGCAAGCCTGGGTCTGAATATCATCCCCGCTGAAAACCTGACCGGGTCAGCAATCATAACCATAACCGTGACAGACGGGGACGCGTCAGACACCAAGTCCTTCACTGTCAGCGTTGATCCGACCAACGACCCCCCTGAAATCATCCCGGACAGTATTCCCATCACATTCACGTCGCCGGGTACTCAGACTCAGCCCATTGAGTTTGCCGTGACAGACCATGAAGGGGGGATGCTGGAAATATCCGTGACCTCCACTAACAAGGTTCTGGTTCCGGAGGATATTGATCACATCGTCATTGACGAAGGGTTTGGCACTGTTCACAAGATCAATACGACACCAGGCGAGAAAAAGGAACTCACCTTGCTCATCACTCCTGCTGAAGGAGAGGTGGGCGAAACATATATTGGCGTGAAAGTGAGCGACTCTGATAACGCCTCCAGAGAAATAGCCTTCACCGTCAAGGTCGCGAATCAGCCCCCTGAGATCACTGGCAATGCATACCAGGATATGAACGAGGACGGAGGACCGTTTCAGATTCCCTTCACAGTCAGCGATTCTGAGGGAGGGAACCTGGTCATATCTGTCACATCCTCAAATGAGAATCTGGTTCAAAATATGAGTATTGAAGAGTCCGGACTGACCTATGAGCTTCAGCTTGAAGCGGGGCAGAGTCAGGAGCTCAGTCTGGCAGTGGAGCCTGAGCCGGACGCGTTCGGCGAAACCACTCTTACTGTGACCGTGAAAGATGAGGGTGAGGAGGAGGTTGAAAAAGAGTTCATCCTGAACGTGAATCCGGTGAATGATCTGCCTCAGATCTCTGAAATTACCAACAAAACCACAAATGAGAATACCACCGCTGAAGTCAGCTTTATGGTGAGTGACAAGGACACGCCTTCGGCAGACCTGGATATCACCATGGAATCGTCAGAGACTGACGTAGTTCCCAATGGGAGTATTATCCTGAGCGGATCAGGAGCCAACCGCACCCTCAGGATCACCCCTGCACAGGACAAGCTCGGCGATACGATCATCACTGTGACCGTGAGCGATGGCAGTGAAACTAATGTTTCGGAGGATTTCACGCTCACTGTGGCGAACTTTAACACGCCGCCTGTGATTGAGAGTATTCCCAGCCCCCAGTGGGTGGAAGAAAATTCTTCATTCACCATTGAATTTACGGTGAGTGACTCCCAAACTAATGCGGGAGACCTGAGTGTCAGCGCCGTTTCGCTGAATTCCCGCCTGGTTCCGAATATCTCCCAGCAGCCCGTGTATCTGCCTGATATTGGGAAGCATACGATGGAAATCACTCCGGCCCAGGATGAAACCGGCAACGCGCCGATTACCATAATCGCGAGCGATGGAGCTGAGACAGTGGAGGTCACTTTCACCCTCCAAGTCATTCCCATAGACCCCGAAAACAGGCCGCCCGAAATCATCGGCACATTCAGCCCGAGATACACCAATGAGGATGAGAAGAAGATCATCAAATTCAAGGTGCAGGATGAGGAAACCTCTGCCGCGGATATAGATGTGAGCGCACATTCTGATGACCTGAATATAGTTCCCAATGAAAATATCTCGCTGAGTTGTTTCCAAGGCGACTGCACCATGACCATCTTTCCCGTTGAGAACAAGTTCGGAGATGCCAGAATCACAGTGGTGGCCGAGGATGGCTATGCAACCACCGAAGCGACGTTCACCCTCAGAATCCTCTCTATCAATGACAGGCCCACGATCTCTCCTTCCATTGAAAATCAGGCCATAGCGGTGGGGGAAAGCCCGGATGTTGTCTTGTTCGACGTGAGCGATGTGGAGACTGGGGTGAGTGCGTTATATGTCAGTGCCCGATCATCAAACACCCGGTTAGTGCCGGAGGACGGTCTTGGCATAGATTGTCTCAACGGCAAATGTGAACTGCGGATCAGCCCTGTGGCAGATCGGGCTGGCAACACAGAAATCACCGTCAGGGTTGATGATGGCGGAGAGGACAATAATTCCTGGGTGGAAGAATCATTTCTCCTGACAGTGGGCCAGGTGCTGTCCGGCGATGTTGACGGGAACAAGTCAATTCAACTGAGAGATGCCATACTGGCACTGAAAACACTCGCAGGAATTGACGCAAATGTCATCCATGATGCAGATGTGAACGGCGACGGAAAGATCGGGATGGCAGAGGTGCTTTATATCTTGCGGGACATCGCAGGGAAATAGAGAAGGGTCAGAGGTTCTGAAGAAACCCGGTTTTTTCAAAAAACCGGGTTTCTCTGTCGGACAAATATTATCATCTTAAATGCGCCCGCCCAAATCGTAAATACGCCCACCCACCTTCTTTCCAGTCCCATAGTGACGACTGAGAACAGCCCGGCAATTCATCGTGTCATCTACATGGATTAGAGATAAGCAGAGATTTTACGTCCCGCAGGGACGGCTGAAAATAGCCCGGCAATTCATTGCCGGGGACGGATCGAACCCCGAAACCCCTGTCCCGCAGGGACAATTGAAAACAGCCTGACAATTTGACAAAACCGGCCATTGTTGCACAATGGTCAAAACATATAATGGATAACAAGATGGACATTGTCATTGACACATCAGCACTGATTGCGGTTATCACAGGAGAACCGGAGCGCGACAGAATTGTTGAATTAACAACCGGAGCCACACTTGTCGGACCGGGTTCCATACCATGGGAAATCGGAAATGCCTTCTCAGCCATGTTTAAACAAAGCGGCTGACACTTGATGAATCCCGAAAGGGATTTGCAATTTTTAGCAGTATTCCTATCCGATACATTAAACCGGACTTTGTCAATGCAATGAGAATATCCAGACAGGCCAATATGTATGCTTATGATGCTTATTTCATAGATTGTGCTGCAAGACAGAAATCGCCGTTATTAACATTGGACCGAAAGCTCAGGAGGGCCGCCAGAGAACTGAATGTTGAAGTATTGGAGGTTTAAAATGCAGATATATACCTATTCAGAAGCACGCCTGAAACTTGCCATACTGCTTGAACAGGCTGAAAACGTGGGGAAAGTTCTGATCAGAAGAAAAGACGGGCAAACTTTTGCACTGATGCCGGAAAAGATGACAGCTTCGCCTCTGGATGTCCCGTCAGTCAAAGCAGATATTACGACAAAAGAAATTGTTGATATTATCCGGGATGGAAGAGAAAGGCATAGCGGCTTGCCGGAAATGTTGTGAAATCCATTGAATTGTGCAAGAAAGGGATTTTCTCTGTCCCGGCAATTCATTGTCGGGGCCGGATTTCCCAATTTGTCTCTGTCCTCTCAGGTCGCAATGGCATGGAACTTCCGGTGTATCATGATTTGGACGCATTGGCAGGAACCTGGACAGACAGAGAGGCTGACGATTTCCTGAGAGATGTGTCGGATTTTGACAAGGTGGATGAGAACTTATGGGGATAAGAAATATTCTGATTGACACCAACGCCTACGTCGCCTTCAAACAGAGGCAGTCAGATGCTGTTGAGATCATAATGCATGTCCCGGTGATCGGAATCAGCAGCATTGTCCTCGGAGAACTGTTTGCGGGATTTGCCGTCGGAAATCGTGAGAAGATAAATACTGGGGAACTGAGAGATTTTCTCAGTTCAGAGCGGATAAGACTGTTTTCAGCAGATGCTGACACAGCAAGGTTTTACGGAACAGTTTATCGGAATCTGAAACATAAAGGACGTCCTGTTCCGACAAATGATATGTGGATCGCCGCCATAGCAATTCAGCATCATCTGTCCGTGTTCAGCTATGACAGACACTCCCAAAAAATAAAATACCCGGAATGCAGGGTGGGTTCCGCTTCGCTTGCACCCATCCTGCATTTTTGGGATTGGGTATATTATTTATTTGGAGTTCCCTTACCTTGATGTGGCATGTGGCTGTATCCTGCTCAGGCAACGGGCATTGCAGAGGCCGCAAAAAAAAAGCCTTGGCATGACAGCGTAGCTGCTGTAGCCTGAGCGTTCTGACGGGACATGCGGAGGTGATCGGACTGCAAACTCCGGCAGGGAATGAGGGAGAAAATATTGCAGAGGATAAGCAGATGGAAATCCTCGCGGATTCGCGTCGCATCGGATCAATGGATATTACATTGCCGGCAAGAAGGGTTGCAAACCCTGTCCGGCAAGGAACTGTCAGGATTTTGGTTCAGAGTTCCTGGCCACCTCACTTTTGGGAGAGAGTATTCTGTGATGACAAAGAAAGAAGACAGTTATATAAAAAGGCATAAGGATATCATGTCCAATATCGGACTTTTCTATCTTATCATTCTTGCATTTTTTGCCGTCCCTCTTTTAGGAGCCTTTGTGGTGGTTCTCATCAAAGGGGTGACAGATTACAGACACGCCATCCTGATCGGGGGCGTAGTGGTTCTGATAATCGCCCTGTTCAGCTTTGTACAATTTCTGAGAAGAACATTTCAAAGAATCAGGCAGGACGGCCTGGCAGCCAATCAGGATGCCAAAAAAAAAATGAACCGGGGGGAACCGGTTCAAATCTCTATGTTCAACGGCCTTCTGACGTTCACTTATGGCGGGCAGCAATATGCAAACGTCCTGCCTTATCATCAGGAAGGCCGGGGAAATTCAGCACTGCTGCCTGGCGTGGCAGAAACGCAGAATCAGCCTTCGGACCTGATCGTCCGACTAAAAGAACTTTCCGAACTCAGAAAACAGGGCGTAATCAATGAAGATGAATTTCAGACAATTAAAACAAGGCTGATCGCAGGTTCTGATGCGCCGTCCGATGATGCAACGGAATAATATCGGTCTGCATCTTGACCGTTCAAAGTCTGTCCGCAACATCACCGATTCCATCAGGTTGTGAGAACTTATGGCTGATGAGTTTCAGGAATCTTTTTGAACCATATTGAAATTCAGTGATTCAAACTCCTCCTGAAATTCCACTCCGAAATCCAGCGTATCCTCATCCTCCTCCTCATAAAACCAGTTTATGACAATATGTTTGCCATCGTCCGTTGCCTCTTCGAGAATATCGAAAAAATCTAATAATATCTTTGAAGAACTGCTGTTGAAATAAATCAGTTCCATATTGATGACAGCCTCCTGATCTTCAATATATCCGATATATTCTTCCAGCCAGGAGAAGACAGGCGAGTAAAACTCCGCTATATTTTCCGGATAAGATTCGCCGATGATCTCAAGAACATTATTTTCAAAGTCAAAAAATATTCCGGGTGTATATTTCGTCGGTTCAAGTTTTAAGTTTTCCATCGCGATCTCCGTTTAAATAACAGTTTTTGAAGAAAAGAATGAATATTCCTCGTCTATTTTCCTGAAATTGAATTCAAGGGGTCTGCTGGCTTTTTTTGCCATGTCAATAAACCCCAGGCCGGCACCCTTGCTTCCCGGCCCCGGGCCTGTTTTACGCGCTTCTCTGTACAACTTCTTAAGCTCATCCCTGTTCATCTTCTGCAATTTGATCAGCTTGTCACGGAGTCTTTCGACATCCTTGTTGCATATCCTGTTTCCGCACAGCACAAAATAGTGTTCATCTTCATAACCGACTGCGATGATCCCGATGCTTAACTCTTCATTCGTTTCTGTCAGCAAATTGTCCTTGGGGCATTTCTCAGCGGAATAATGGATGATGTTCTGGGCCTGCTCCACAACCATGGAAAAAACCCTGATCGCAGTCAGATTGTGGGCTTCCTGCAACTTCATTTTATGTTTCAGAGTTGAACCTATTTCCACCAAAAGATCCTGAGAGACAGGACCGCTGAAACAAAAAAAGACTCCCCGTTTGTTAAGATCTCTTTTGAACGCATAAAGATTACTCACCATACTGTTCCCCCTTCGTTTAAATCTTTAAAAAACAATATGTCAACTCCTTTCCTGAACCTGAATCAGATGAAAGGGCAGTGACTTCAACTCTTCTCTGAACTCTCCGCCATGCTCCAGCGATATATCATTTTCTTCATCGTAATACCAGTGAATCACAATCTTTTTTCCCTGAATTGCCGCATCCTGAAGCATACTGAAAAGGGTCATCAGAATTTTTGAACTGTTACTGTTGAAATATATCAGTTCGATATTTACGATAACTGACTGATTTTCAGATATTTCTTCCAAGTATGCGTTTATCCAGTCAAGTACCGGATCATAAAATTCAAATATGTTTTCAGGATAAGATTCCCCTCTGATTTCCAAAACATGACTGTCGGAATCAAACCTGACAAGCGGTGTATATTTTGTCTCTTCAATGATCAAATTATCCATTTATCCACCTTTTTTTGCTCACAGTCTCAAAATCCGAATCCCAAAACGGTGATGTCGTCTCTTTGTTCCTCTTTTTTTTTCCATTTTATATGTGCTTTCATTATCCTTTCTTTTTGTTCATCAAAGGGCTTTTTCCAGATAGCTTTCAGCAAAGCCTGAAATCGCCTGTTGCCGAAAGGAAAGTGTCTTGGCCCGCCTGTCTGATCCGTAATGCCATCCGTTGACAAATAAAATGAAATATCGGACAGAATCGGGATGCGGTGATTGGTAAAGTCAAAATCAACATCAGCATCCTTATACCCGATGCTCTGACGGTCTCCCTTTATGAGACAGAGCATATTGTCGGACACATAAATCAGCGGAATCCTGGCCCCTGCAAACGTCACCGTCCGGGTCTTTGTATTTATAAAACAGATCCCCGCGTCCATCCCGTCATCGGAAACAGCCACTTTTTCGTCAGGGTATAAGGACGTTTTGACAGCAATATTCATTGATTTGAGTATCCGGGCCGGATTGTTGTAATCACTGCTTTTGACAATTCTTTTAAAAGCGGATCCTGCAAGCATGGTCATCAGTGCACCCGGAACTCCGTGACCTGTGCAGTCTATGACAGCAATCAGATAGCCGTCATCAAAAACCTCAAAAAGATAAATATCGCCTCCGACAATGTGCTTGGACTCCTCTATGATAAAATATTCATTAAAACACTGATTCATTCTGACTTTGGAAGGTAACATCGAGCTTTGGATCTTCTCTGCATATCGGATGCTTTCCAAAATATGCCTGTTCGCATATTCCACCTGCTCAAGGCTTGCTCTCAGTTCTCCTGTTCTGTCCGCGACTTCCTTTTCCAATATTTCGGCAGCCTCTTCCTGAGTTATGAGGATTTCCTTCTGAGCTTTGAGCAGTTCCTTCTGTGTGCAAAGCTTTTCTTTTCGTTCGGTGTTGATCCGGTCGGCCAGACTCAGAGACAGCAGAATGACCAGCATGGCAGAACCGATCTGCATGATATAGGAGGTGAAAAAATTGGCAGGCAGCACTCCGAAAGATTTCAGAGCATATATGATTGTCCCGCTTAAAAATGTGAACCATGCGACCATAAAATAGCGGGCTGCACGGTATTCTTCTTTCAGACAGACAGCTCCTGTTATCAGGACAACTGCCATTTCAAATATGATCCACACAACAGCCAGCTTCAGGCTCAACGCATACTCAGGAGTCAGGGACAGCCCCATGAGCAGAACATTTCCGGCCATAAAAACTGAAAGTGCCTTATCCAGCCGGGGAGAATGCTTTTCCGCACGAAGAAAAGATTTGGAGAACTGGGCGACCCAGAATCCGGTCAATACAATAAAAAAAGGGATCGTCCGATTGAACCACCAGGGACTGTTTCCCCACAGGTACTCATATCCCTCACCGCTCAGAGACAGTTGGAAAAGAATATAGCTTATAATATACAGCACATAGAAAAGATAACTCGTGTCCCTGACAGAGAGAAAGATGAACAGATTGTAAAAAAACATTGCCCACATGAGCCCGTAGTAAATTCCTGAAGCATACTGCTTGATATTCACCTTTTCCGCAAATCTTACAGGCGACCAGAGCGTGAGAGGAATTTCCATTGCACCTTTGGTTTTTACGCGAAGATAAAGAGTCTGTTTCCAGTTCGGGGCTGTCTGTATGCGGAATACAAAATTATGATACCTCACGTCACGATAAGAAAAGGGCATTCTGTCGCCTGTTTCTTTAAGCATCCACTTTCCATCAAGCAGCACCCAGAGTTCCAGATGGTCAAGAAGCGGATAACGCACCTCCAGAAGCCAGTTCCCGGTTCCCGGTTCCTGGTTTCCAGTTTCCACAGTAACCCTCACCCAATAGGCCGAATCCGTATAGCCGAAATTGAGGGTCTCTTTCTCGCTCTGTACAAATTTTTCAGAGATTTCCTGAGAAGTCATGTCGTCAATAGTCCACCTTTTTTCTTTGTCCTCCAGATATTCCGCATAAAGTCCCAGAGAATATTCGCCAAGATTTTCATCCAGGACCACCGTCTTTTTTGCGTGCTGATACACATAAGGCTCCTGCGCGGCTGCGAGTCGTGGCAGAGAGACAAAAAGCAGAAGGATGAAAAAGAATGAAAACAGACGTATTGCCGGCATTAAATTTTCCTGTATAAATCCCAGATGGTTAATGATTTTATGTTCACTGAACTCTCCGTTGCCGAAAGGCTTCATATATGGAAATCAGTTCAGCGGCCGCTTCCGGCAATCGGTCATTTACAATAATATATCGGTAACGGTCTTTTGCTGCCATTTCCTTTTCCGCATTCACAAGACGGGTTGCAATGACATCTTGGGTGTCTGTGCTTCTTGACTCCAGACGGCTTCTGAGAACGTCAGGCGACGGTGGCATGATGAAAATCGTTATGCTGTCAGGGTAACGTCTGAGAATTTGCAGCATTCCCTGAACATCAATATCAAGAAGGATATCATGGCCCGCGGCCAGTTTTCTGTCAAGAAATTCGGAAGACGTGCCGTAAAAATTGTCATGAACCTCTGCCCACTCTGCCCATCTGCTGTTTTCTATCCCTTTTACAAATTCATCTTTTGGGATGAAATAATAGTCAATACCGTCAGTTTCACTGGCCCGGGGCGGCCGTGTTGTGAAGGATATCGAAAACAGAATTTCGGGAAATCGCTCAGACAGCAATTTGCAAAGGGTTGTCTTGCCAGCTCCTGACGGTGCTGAAACAATAAAAAGATGACCGGAATGACTTACCATCCTTCCCCCCCGTAGCTGTCATCAACTGCCTCGCTCCCGATATCCCTGACAGCAGGATCCGGGTCCGATGTTTCGGCAGGGGAGATATTCTCTTTGGCGGCTGAGGCCGCGGACTGACGCTCTGATTTTTCACGGCGGTTTTTTTTTGACTCCCTGAGCATTTCAAATCGCTGGGATATTGTTTCCGCCTGTATGGCAGAAAGGACAATGTGATTGCTGTCCATGACAATGATCGAACGGGTTTTACGGCCATGGGTCGCATCCACAAGACGATTTTTTTCCTTTGCTTCATCTTTAAGCCGTTTCATTGGCGCAGAATTTGGCAGTAAAATCGCAATAAGCCGTTCAGCAACGACAGTGCTTCCAAATCCGATATTTAAAAGTGTTTGTTCCAAATAAGCCTCTCTTATGCCAGTTGTCAGTCAACACAGTTATCAAGTGAGCAGTTAAACCCCGCTCCCGCCGGATTGACAAATCCGGCGGACATGCCTGGGATTTATCAATCCCAGGCGAGCCGG
>JAOZLU010000502.1 GCA_029934695.1 Desulfobacterales bacterium
CCTTTGTGTCCTCTGTGGTTAAAAAGGTGCGACGCAGGGCTGATTTCAGGCCTCCTCTAAAAGCGTTATAATCAGGAATTTTAAAGGGCTGTGATTATGGCATTGATGCGACTGCAAAAATTTCTTTCAGCGGCTGGTTTCTGTTCCAGACGGCGCGGAGAGGAACACATAAAAAACGGAGATGTCCGGGTAAACGGTGCGGCTGTCACCGAACTTGGCACAAAGGTTGATCCGGAGAAAGACCGGGTGGAAGTCGGGAGAACTCTCATAAGTGCAGAGGATAAGCTGATTTATATTGCCCTGAACAAACCCGGGGGATACGTCAGCAGTTGCAGCCATCCGGGGGATAAGACGGTACTGGATATCGTTGACATTGAGGAGCGGGTCTATCCGGTCGGGCGACTTGACAAGGATTCTTCCGGGCTTCTGCTTCTGACCAACGACGGCAGGATTCATCACAGGCTCTCCCACCCCTCTTTTGATCATGAGAAGGAATATGAGGTCACAGTCGCAGCCCCCATTTCCGAAGATGCGCTCCGACAAATGGCAAAGGGGCTGAATATCATGGGAAAAGTCACCCGGGCCGCGGGCATCAGAAGACTTTCTCCGAAAAGCTTCCGCATCACCCTGAAAGAGGGGAGAAACAGACAGATCCGCCGCATGGTCGGAAAGGTGGGAAACCGTGTGACCCGGCTCCGGCGGACAAGGGTTTCAAATATCAGGCTCGGAAGGCTCCCCAAAGGGTCGTGGCGCTATCTGACGGACAAGGAGAAAAAGAAACTTTTGGAAATGCTGTAGTACAGGCTGCATGGCCGTTTCCGACACCCGTAAGTCCTGCATCAGCAGGGAGAAACGGGGTCTTTCCCGCTATCGTGATATCCGCTTTCGTGATAAGTACCTGGCCATATATTTTCAGGTATCTGCATACGGGGAACCGCAGATGAACGCAGATAAACGCAGATGCCTGTCTGCCACAGACTCGTCCGCGTTCATCCGCGGTCTGTGAAAGCTGTTTTCCCGGAAAAAAATCCCGGAAAACTTTTGGCCGGGTACTTACAGGCGAAATTTTCGCATACTGCAATTTTGGAACTTCGAAAATTTTCAAGCCTTCCAAGGCGATCAGGATGAGAGATGCCGGCACCTGTCATCCTGATCTCTGGGCGGTCTTTGTTTGATAATTTTTTGATCAGATGTCAAGAGAAGTGGATGCAGAAAAATTTATGGCCGGACTTGATTTCGTAAAAAAACTGTTTCTTTTTTGTCTGTTTCATGGTATGAATTTAGCCATAAGTGGAAAGTGATAATTTTGCAGGGCAAATTTGCAATTTGTCCGGATGCGATTTGCAAAATCGCAATACATCCAAATCTGAAAAAAGGACGCTTATGATACTGATTATAGATTACGGTTCACAATACAACCAGCTCATTGCCCGCCGTGTGCGGGAATGCCATGTGTTCTGCCAGATAGAGTCGCCTGATATTGACGTGGATGCTGTCAGGGCACTGAACCCGGAGGGAATCATCCTGTCCGGCGGGCCTTCAAGCATATATGAAAAGGAAAGCCCGAAAACAGACAAGGCGATCTTTGATCTGGGAATTCCCATACTCGGTATATGTTACGGAATGCACTTTATGATTGATGCCCTCGGAGGGACTGTCAAAGGTGCTGGAAAACGTGAATACGGTTTTTCAGAGCTTGTCATCAATAAAACAGGGGGCCTTTTCAAGGGGATTGATGGAAAAACAGAATGCTGGATGAGCCACGGCGATTCTGTTGAAACTCTGCCCCAGGGGTTTGAAATCACCGCTTCCACTGAAAACACAGAAATTGCAGCAATCATCCATAATGAAAAGAATCTGTATGGTGTTCAATTCCATCCTGAAGTTGAGCATACTTCTCAGGGCAAAGCCATGCTTGAAAACTTTCTTTCTGAAGTGTGCAACTGCGAGTCAGGATGGACCATGAAGTCATTTGCACGGGATGCCATCACCCAAATCCGGGAAACTGTGGGAGATAAAAAGGTTATTCTCGGGCTGAGCGGCGGGGTGGATTCCTCTGTCACCGCGTTGCTGATTCACAAGGCCATCGGGAAACATCTGACCTGTATTTTTGTGGATAACGGCCTTTTGCGAAAAAATGAGGCCCGGAAACTGGAAAATACCCTGAGGCAGCACCTTGATATCAACATAGAGTTTGTCAACGCTGCGGAAGCATTTCTGAAAGCACTGGCCGGGGTGACAGACCCGGAAGAAAAGCGGAAAATCATCGGCAAAATTTTTATGGATGTTTTTGAAGCTGAGGCCAAAAAGATAAAAGACGCTGAATTTCTGGCCCAGGGAACCCTGTACCCGGATGTTATCGAATCTGTTTCCGCTTTCGGAGGTCCCACCGCGGTGATAAAATCCCACCACAATGTGGGCGGCCTTCCCGAAAAAATGAAACTCAGACTTGTGGAGCCTTTAAAATATCTGTTCAAGGATGAAGTTCGTGCTTTGGGAAAGGAAATCGGACTTGAAGACGAGCTGGTATGGCGTCAGCCTTTTCCGGGTCCCGGGCTTGGAATCAGGATCATCGGGGAAATAACTGAAAAGCGTCTTTCAATTTTGAGGGAAGCGGACGCGGTTTTACTTGAAGAAATAAAAAAGAACGGGTATTATAGAAAATTATGGCAGTCGTTTGCTGTTCTTTTGCCGATCAAAAGTGTGGGGATCATGGGAGATCAGCGGACTTACGAGAATATCCTGGCCATCCGTGCAGTCACCAGCACAGATGCAATGACAGCAGACTGGGCCAGATTGCCGGATGATTTGCTCGGCATAATCTCAAACAGGATAATCAATGAGGTCAAGGGTGTCAACCGGGTCGTTTATGACATCAGTTCCAAGCCGCCCAGTACCATTGAATGGGAGTAATTGCAGAAAATGCAGGATGGGTGAAGCGAAGCGTAACCCAGCAATTTTGCAGATGGGTTCCGCTTTTGCAGATGGTGGATTCTGCCTCGCCACATCCCAGCACCATCAAGTGGAACCCACCAATTTTGCAGATGGTGGGTTCCGCTTCGCTTCACCCACCCTACATTCAGCAGAATAGTGGAATAGTGGATAATGGAAAATAACAACGATTCAGGCTTTAAATTCAGTATTGAGGATGAAAGACCGAACTCACTTCTTCAGGCAAAAAAAAAGGAGCCTGTCTGGAAGGAAAACAGACGGTTTGAAACATTAAGCCGGAGGATCACCCTGATTTCCTTCCTGATGCTCTGTCTGCTCGGCGTCATCGTCTTTGCCGCCTATATTCATATCGAAGAGAGACTTGACAACATAAACAGTGCGGAAAATGAAGAATTCCAAGGTTTTTCACAGAATTTGGAATCACAGATTTCCTCTCTGTCCTCACGATATGCAAAGATGGAAGAGTCTTTGATAAAACTGGAAGAATCCTTGGCAGAAAAGATTTCACGCATGGATGATTTCCTTTCAGAATTTGAAAATACAACCGCTTCCATAGAGGCGCATCTGAAAAATCTGGATAAAAATCTGGATAAAATCAGATCGTCCAAAGCAGACAAAAAAGAGCTGACAGACGCAGTCGCCCGAATGGGGGAAACTCTGACACCTCTTTTCAGGGAATTGGAGAATATCAGGTCCTCTGATGTGGGAGATAAAATCAGCTCTCTTGATGAAAAATATACAGAAGAACTGACAAAACTTTCCGGAATAATTGATGAAACAAAGGAGGAATTCAAAAATCTGCGGGCTGATATTGCCAGCATGACAACGGATAATACTAAGGAAAAACTCAGTAAACTGGAAACTGAAATTTTAAAACTCTCAACCGATAAAGTCGGCAAAGAATTGATTGATATTGCGCTTGAAGATCAGAAAAAGCGTTATAAGGAGAATCTCATTTTAATCAATGAAAATCTCGGATATAAGGATGATAAAATAAAATCCGTTCAAAAAAAATTGGAAGAGATTGAAAAGCTTTTAAAATCAGCTAAAAAAAAAAAATACCGTAAATCTGTTAAAGCTTCGCCTTCAAAACAGCCTGTTCCAAAATCCAGACCCGTAAAGAAGCTCCCGGTTCCAAAACCAGGAGATATTATTGAGCGTAACATCGAATAGAGGTCGCCAGTTTGCAGAATTTGTCGGAACTGCACAGATTGCATTTAGTAGGAACGCAATCATCAAACCGATCAGAGGGCCATGTTTGCAGAACCCGCAATCCCCATTAGTCAGAGGCCCGTAGGGCCGCCATGTTTGCAGAACCTCATAATCAGTGTCCGGCCTCTGTCTCGAGTTTTCCAAGCAAAATCAGGCTTTCCAGATCTTCCATATCATTCGGAAGGTATTTTCCGATGACCGTTCGGACACTCCGGAGCCTCTCCCCGTCTGCGCCTCCGAGCATACGGCTGATATCAGCCAGGTCCTGAACACGGCCCGAATGAAGTTTCATAAGAATCAGATAGGGCAGATCAATGTAAGGCAGCGCATCAGCGGCAATTCGGGGATGCCGGATGGCCTCTTCTGTCCAGAGTGCGTCACTGACAATCACATCCAGAACAGTCCTGTCAGGCAGCAACCAGGTACTTCCGCCGATGGACAGACTGCCCTGTTTCTGACAGCCTGCCAGTGTCAGTTCCTTCTCAGCGGTGAGCATGTCTTCGGCCGCAATGAGTATATCCAGGTCCAATGTCACACGTTCCGGCATGTAAAGCCGGGTCGCAACCCCTCCGACAATGACGAAAGGCGTTCTGTTCAGGATTTTTCCCGGGTCTGTGACGGTATAGGTCAATGTTCTTTTCCTCAGAAAATTATGATGGCTTCCGCTACCCGGCTTCGCTTTTCTCAGTGCGATGGCAAGATATTCTCTGCGGCGATGAGCAATGCGTTCAGTTTCCCCTGACGGCCTGCGGATAAGATCATATTTTTGATTTCTTTCCATTTTGCCCTTTTCTCCGGTGCAAACATCCATCATCAAGCATTCAACATCCAACATCAAATATCAAACATCATAATCAGCGGCAATCTCATCCGCGCTGCGTCCCATCCGCTCATGCCATATCA
>JAOZLU010000503.1 GCA_029934695.1 Desulfobacterales bacterium
GGTTTCCCGTGATCGGGAACCTGCCGGAAGTCTGCACCCTTTCGGGTCGGGACAAGCTCACCGGCGCGGTTCTTTGCGTCCGGTGGAGCGATGGGTTGTGTGTCGGCGTTGAACGGTGGTTAATGTGTCTCATTGTTTTGCGCATATTTTTTTGACGTTGCTTTTTTGCTAAATTATCCATTCAAAATTATACCGCAAAATCCATATAATAAGTTTCATCATCAATTTTATAAAAGGTTATATTGCTACGGCCATATTTTGCTAAGTCACCCTCTGTTACCAATATTCCAGATGCTAATCCAAGTCTGTTTCTAAAATATTCACCTATCAGACTATTGTTGTGCGGAGTGTGAATAGCCTTACCATTTTGTTGTGCCCTTGTACAAATTATTGTCTTTCCGTCGTCCGTTAACACAGTAAAATGGATTGTAGTTTCAGGGAAAAAATCTGTACGGTATCAGGAGTTGTTCCTTCAAATTCTTCCTGTTCAATTATTTGATTCTTTTTTTTTTGAATAATTATCTTTATAGAGCTGTATAAAATTCTCAGCATCATTATGTGTACAGTAAATAGTATTTGAAAGAAGCTCTTGGTAATAAGTAAATGCTTTTTTGGCGTCACAGGAGGCCATAGCTTCTTTCTGCTTTGAGCGAAAAGCGTTTTGTGTATAATTCGCAGAACCTACAAATCCAATTATTGGCTTGCTTTCTTTTGTCCAAATATAGACTTTTGAATGAACCGCCGGACGATCCATAACATAAGAACATTCAAATATTCCAAAAAAATCATCACTTACAAGCTTTTTAAACCCGTGATGATTACTTACAGACAACCCATCATTAGGGCACATGCCTACAATTAAATCAACCTGAATATTAAGTGATTGTTTTTTAACATAATTAATGTGGTGAAAAGCCATTGCAGCGGTTGCATATCCCGAAATCACATGCAAATGGTCAGCTCCGTGTGAAATTGGGTTAAATAAAATATTGTTAAAAAGGTCATTAGAAAGCATATCTACCCCCACATACATGAAATTCTTATTGAGTCTCGCAAATTCTTAATTGCTTTTGAAAGGAAGCCACATTATATAT
This sequence comes from Desulfobacterales bacterium, assembly GCA_029934695.1. Lineage (GTDB taxonomy): Bacteria > Desulfobacterota > Desulfobacteria > Desulfobacterales > 4be13 > JAOZLU01. The sequence goes on from JAOZLU010000503.1 coordinate 1,095, forward strand.
TGTCAAATTCTCTTGTTGCAAAAAAGGTGTCATATTCGATTCTTCACATTCATATTTAATACCAGCAAAACTTTTTAGAATTGCTTGAAAAATTATTTGCACACCTTGTGGCGGTACAGCCATCCCTATTTGTTTTCGTACACTTTCTTTTGCCCCACAAAATGTAAAGTTATCAGGAAAAGTTTGTAATCTGGCTCTTTCTCTATTGGTTAATGCTCTGTTTTCTTTCCAATGATATACATGAGTTCCACCGCCACCGCTGCCAGTTACAGTATATGCAGGTTTATTGGGATCAAGTCTTTTGTATATCTGGCTTATTTTAGCTCCCTTGACATTAAGTTGCAAATGTTCAGGAATATTAGCTGTAAATGCATTTTCGCCAGGTTTTATATATTTTAATCGTTCTATTACTGTCTTTGATTGCTTAGTAAATTCCTGATTACTCGCATTTTTATTGATTGGAGGTTCTTCTATTGCTTCTCTGCAAGTTTTTACAGTATATCCATTACCTGAAGGAATATTAAAGCCGACATTTAAATCTTTTCTAATACCTACTATTATAATTCTATGTCTTGCTTGAGGAACTCCGTATTTTTCAAATTTATACAAATGAGGATATACTGAATAACCTTCATCAAATAAAGATTGTAAAATTTTAGTAAACGCACTTCCATCATTTGCATTTCTTAATCCACCGACATTTTCTGCCAAAAACCACATTGGTTTGAATCTTGAAACAGCTTTTACACCATATGTGTAAAGCGGGCCATATACACCATTAATTCCCTTTTGTTCCCCAACAATACTAAAATCATTACATGGAAAGCCAAAAGCTATAGCATCTACACTTGATAATTTTTCTAACTTAGAGTAGTCAAGTTTACGAATATCTTTACAAATTACCGTTTCGGGCATTTTAGGGCAAATATTTGCTCTATATGTATCACATGTGTCCTTATCATAATCAGTCGCCCAAGAATGCCGGATAGAAAACTGTTTATGATTAAAATTGATAGAGGTATTTTTAGCTGCCCACGCCAAACCACCCGGCCCACAAAAAAGTTCTCCAAATTTAAAAATCATATTTATCCTTTAGATACAAATAATTAAAAAAATCAACATAACATATTTTGCATTATTTGGAAGCTAAATTAAATGCAGATGACGCAAACTTTATTTTCATTTTTTGAACCGCACTTTAAGAACACAACGCCAAAGATAAGCGGCGGGGCTTTTTCCGTCCGCTTCATCGCCGGGTTATGTGTTTTCATTTAGTTGAAATTGGTCTTTTATAAACATTTTTAGCTTACTTTCCCTATTTCTTATAAAAACTTTTATGCTGTCCACATTTGACCAATCACATTCCGTTTCATCTATTTCATTCTGAGACATTAGAGGAGCCAAATTGAAATCTTGCAATTTGTCTTTTGTATTTTTATTGCCTTTGCTTGAATTTGATGCAGCGTAGTCAATAACAAGGTTGCCAATATTGTGCTTAAATTTTTCAATAAATTCATCGTCATATTCAACATTTTTTGCACGTTGTGCAGATATGTGTTCAATACTCAATTTCTCCCGTTCAATGTTCGTAAAATACTCTTTCATACCTAAAAGCGGAAAACCTTTTGCTTTTCGCATCTTGTTCTCATAAGAAAACAAAATATATCGAACAGAATTTTTGCTTAACCATTCATAATAGTTTTCATATTTGATCACTTCTAAAGCTCTGTTATTGATATTCCACCAGTTATCCGAAGTAAAACTTTTAACCAACGCCATGACATCTTCGTTGTTTCTTAATTTTGTGTGCAGGTAACTTTCTCCATTGCTCTTTAAGCGAACTAATGATGCCCTGAATGTGAATTGATTTATCAGGTGTAGCAAACTGTCAAATTTATCTTTTTGTTCTTTATAAACAAACATGAGTGCAGGATAAAAAGGAGCAACCCTACCTATCATAAACAACTGAGACAACTCATGCCGTTCATATCTCTCGTCCTGGATTTGCGAGTAGATTCTGAAGCTGTTTTTAAGTCGTGTGGAATAGTCTTTGATCTCATTTATTGCTGAGTTTCCAGCACTGACAAGCTTGAATATTTTATTTTTAATAAACTCTTTTGGTTTTTCCCGGTAATCTGCCGGACAACCTTCAAAGGCGATTGTGTGGTAGCGTAATACATCTCTATCATTTATTTCGTATTTCTCTAATAACCGGTATATTTCGGCAAAATCTATTTGTATGTTTTTAATAATTTGATCGGGATTGCTTGATACAAGCCCTGCATTGTACATAAGGAAACTTTTTATTGATTCTAAATCTGTAAGCTTTCTTCCTCTATCATTTAAAAGCTCAAATATTTGTGTAGCACTATTTATTTCGTCTACAACATATAATAGAACATCTGCGTTCGTGGACGTTGTATATATTTTTTCAAGGATAGTTAAATCAAATTTTTTTAATTCTTCTTTGAAAAAGTCTTTTGCCTCAAGAAGTAATCGTTGAGATAATGTATTGGTTGTTATATCTTCAGTTTTATCTTGGCTAAGAACAATATTATGAAGAAATGCACCATCCTCATTGGAAGTTTCCAGCTTAAAAACATCATCGTCTTTTACAAATATTCTTTCAGTTCTGACTGACACTAAGCTTGATGATTTCTGAATTAGTTCATGAATGAGAATATTTATAAAAATAACAAAAGTAGTGAGTCGTTGCTGTCCATCAACAATATCAATAACTGTAAATTCATTTCTATTTCCGTTAATGTGGAAAAGAAATGAGCCTAGAAAATAACTGCGTTCTGGATGCTGATTTACAATATCAGACAAAAAATCCCTAAGATTATCTTCTTTTTCCCACGAATACGCTCTTTGATAAATTGGAACATTAAATATTCGTGTACCGTCAAATATATCTTTTACGGTTGATTTTCCAGTTTGCATCTCTTTTCCTTTCCTTTTTTTTACACATAACGCAAAAGTCAGCGGCAATTGGGGGCTGGAGCGAAGCGGAAGCCCCCAATTGTCCGCTGGACTGCCGGGTTATGCCTGATTTATTTTGTCAATTTTATGATTTTGGTATTAGGGGATAGCCAAAGTTCATAATGACCTGGTTTTATCCAAACAATCTTTCTGTACTGACGAGATAAATCTTTAAGTTCGAGCTTAGGAATAATCTTTTGTAATGTAGTTAATAAATGTTTCGCTTCTTCTGCATCATCCTTTTTAAAGGAACGCAAATCAGGTTTATTGGGTCCATACTCCACTAATCTAATCGGACGTAGTTCTATTGTTATTCCATTTAATTTGATATTCTTCAACCATTCTGCTATTTCTTTCAAGTCTTTTTTTTGATTCTCATTTCGTACATGAATCCAAAGACGTGCCGGTTCTTTTTGTTGCTCTGTTTCATCAATTATCACTTGTTCAAAGAATTTAGAAGCATCTTTGACATTTCGCTCAATAAGTCTATTTAACCCTGAATTTGCATTTTGGGTAAAGAAAATAAAGGTGAACGCTAATATGATTTTTAGCTTCATAGTTGCTCCTTTCCACATATATTACGTGCCAACTCGTTATCTACTTTTTCCATTTCATCATTATCGTTTTTTAGTTCTTTTTTCATATTTGAAAGGCTTTCTCTCAATTCCTCAAGTTCATATTCCATTGGAGGAGATAGACGAGGACTTGTACCGTCAGAGTTAATTTGAAAAGTAGAATCTATTTTTATCTTTATATCTTGTATTTGTTTTTCTAATTTCTGTCCATGTATTTGAAGCTGTGTTAATACCATGTACTTCTCAAGTAAACAGTTCAGTGTCTTAATTTCTGATTTAAGGTCAGATTTTTTTGGAAATTGACTCTCAAGCCAAATGAATCCACCTAAGAAAAAGACAACAATTGCGATTATCTCTTTATATTCTTTTAATTTTTGCAACATAAGAAAATCCCCTCTCTTAAAGG
>JAOZLU010000504.1:0-3150 GCA_029934695.1 Desulfobacterales bacterium
GGTGCTAAAATTTCATTTCAGCACTCCCTCTGCCTCCGGGTGCTAAAATTTCATTTCAGCACTCCCTTTGTCTCCGGGTGCTAAAGTCTCTTATTTGATAATTCCGTTGGTACGCAGAATCTGCTCTGCATTGGTTTTGTCAATGGTCATTGTCGGCAGGATGACCCGTTTTCCCAGAGATTCACCTTTCAGCAGTCTGAGTGCCTGGCGGATGCCTTCATCTCCCGGGGTCTTGTAAAGAAAGGTCGCTGTCAGAGTGCCCTCATATACCCATTTGACACCTTCAGCCGGTATGCCGTCAATACCGAGAAAAGCGGTTCCTTTTTCACGTTCCATATCTTTGGCAGCGAGATATGCGCCATAAGCCATGGGATCGTTGTGAGCATAGACCAGGTCAATTTTAGGATTCTCATCCAGGGCATCAGCCATGATTTCATAGCTTTTGTCCTGTTTCCAGTCACCGTCGTTGGGTTTGGTCAGCATTTTTATTCCCGGTTCCTTGTCAATGATCTCATGGAAACCGTTATGGCGGTCTTGCGCGGGAGAAGACGCACTGCCTCCCCAGATTTCCACCACATTCCCCTTTGCCTTGCCAGGGCCGCCGAGCCATTTCACGGCATATTCACCTGCGGCACGTCCGATCAGTTTGTTGTCGCCGCCGATAAACTGTGTATAGCGGTCATTTGTCAGATCACGGTCCAGCACAATGACCGGTATTCCGGAATCAAACGCCTTGTTCACCACCGGGGTCAGACCTTCTGCCACCTTGGGAGTAATCAGGATGGCATGGACCTTCATTCTGATGAACCCCTCCACATCCGCAACCTGTTTGGCAACATCATCCATCCCGTCACGGACGATCAGTTCGATCTCAGGATGTTTTGCAGCTTCTTCCCGCAGTTCTTTGTTGAACAGCAAGCGCCACGGCTCGGTCGTTGTGGCCTGAGAAAAACCGATCACAAATTTTTTCTCTTCTTTTCCTGACTTTTTCTCTTCCCCTGACGAACCTGAAGCCAGGAAGTTAAAACAGATAACAGCCAGAAAAACAATCCGAATACACTTTTTCATAATCATATCTCCTTTCAGTTAAAAGTGTTAAGTGTTAAGGAAAAGTATTCCTTAACCCTTAACCCTTAACTCTTAACCCTACAGTCCCATGGAAGAGCGGTAAATCGCCAACTGCTTTTTACGCCCCAGCCTGTCTGTAATTTTTTCCCATTCCGCGGCGGCCGCATTCAGCGCATCTTTGACAGCAGCCTCTTTTTTCAGCGCACGGGTCAGTTGTTTCTCCAAGGCTTCGGTGTATTTGTGAAATCCGGGAATCCGAAGGTCCAAAGCTGCGTAAGGTGAATCCAGGCTGGCCCTCAGCACCCCCAGATATTCCGATGCGGCGCGTTTGGAAAAAGCTCGGGTCCACGCGTCAATGCCGGTGAAATGGGAAAAACGGTAGGGATTGATGCCGGTACCGCTGGTGACAACATCGTGAAGACTGTTCTCCGGGTTTGAATACCACAGGATATAATCCCAGGCAGCATCCTTTTTCCGGCTGTTTTCAGGCACACTCCCCACCCATCCCCCGAATGCCAGAAAAGGGGCCTTGTGAGGCGGGTCTGCGTTGTCCCATTTGCCGGTTTTGTAATTCCATATTTTGCTGGTTCCCGGAAGCACAAAATATCCGACCTTGCCGATAACAGCAGATTTCTTGGGATCAGCCGTAATCTGTCCGGTATCTCCCCATTCGACTGTCATTGCTGCCTGACCGCCGGCAAAAGCCCCGCGCATTTTGTTAAGATCATAACTCATTGGATCCGGAGGACAAAAACGGGAAATATCCACAAATTCTTCGACCGCCCTGATCCAGCCCGGATTGCTGATCTGCGCGTTCATGGTATTCGGATCAAAGAACTGTGAGCCTGGGTGATCCGGATGGTTCGTGTAAGCCGACGCCCGGCTGAACACATCCCAGAATCGTTGGCTTCCTTCGGCAAACACTTCGGTCGTGCCAAAGAGTTTCCTGCCTTCAGGCCCGGTGCGGCCTGTAAAAAATTCGGCAATATCAGCGTATTGTTTCCATGTGTCAGGAGGGGCCAGGGCATAACCGTATTTTGCTTTGAAGTCCTTCCGGTTCCGGACATCTTCAAAAAGGTCTTTCCGGTAATATCCGCTGAACAGATCACCGTCAATGGTGACCGCGACCCAGTTATCGTCCCATCTCATCAGGCGATCCCGGTAAGTGTCATGGATATCATCAAATACTTCATCATCGCTCAGTTCGTCCGGCAGTTCCGACAGATAAGGGAAAAAATCTCCTGTCCAGGCAGGCGCGTAAAAAATCACATCATAGTCAGGCTTTTCTGCCACCAGACTCTTCATAAACTTGTCAAAAAGTTCTCCGAAAGGGAATTTTATGATTCTGATCTTGCCGCCTGTTTTTTTCTCCCACCTTTTTGCATGAACCGTGGCCGGCACTCCGATAGCAGGCGCATCCATCACCCCCACGGTGATTTCCACACCATCAAACCGTCTGCTGTCCGCGCCGGCACTGACTGCTCCGAGCAAAAGAGCGATCACCCCTGCCAGCAACACTTTGAAAATTGGTGAAACTTTCATTTCTTAATATCTCCTTGACAAATTAAAAGTTAGAGTTTAAAATTACCAATGGTTACAAATGATTACAACTGTAGTGTGGGTGAAGCGAAGCGGAACCCACCATTTTTTGCGGATGTTTTTGTAACCAGCTGTAGGGTGGGTGAAGCGAAGCGGAACCCACCATTTTTTGCGGATGTTTTTGTAACCGCACAGGTCAAAAGGTTTTTCGTATTTCTTCCTCTTGAAGAGAAAATCGCCCGATTGTCTTCCAGATGGCCAATTATCTATAACAAAAACAAAATAAAAAATAAGATTCAAGAATTTTTTCTATCTCTTATAACGCTGATAATGCCAGTGATATTGTCCCAATGGTCCCCCTTTTTTACTGATAAATGTTTCAATAAATAAAAATCACATCATCCGTCAATATTTAAAATTTCAACAGTGAAAAGGCTGGAATCATGTTATAATATTATGAAATTATTAAATATAATATTTCAGTCTGGGAAATACGTCATCACTGATTTCAGTAAGTTGAAGCGCGTCCGCGCTGATGAGTTG
>JAOZLU010000504.1:3250-5053 GCA_029934695.1 Desulfobacterales bacterium
ATGCAGGCCCTCCAAACTCTGCAAATGTTTTTGTGAAAGCCTCCTCAGTTCGGAGACAAAGGGGATCAGCAGCCCACAGTATGAATCGTCTTACCCTCTGCCTCGTCAGTCCGCCAAAATATTCTGTCATCCCAGGTCGGCTTCCTGCGCCTGTCAAAGACAACCAGCCAGCCCTCGGCACAGCCCATCTTGTCCATATAACGTGCCAACTGCTTTTTGCCCGTCTCGTATGTCCTGTCACCGTGGCGCAGTTTCAGCTCAATGGGATAGCTGAACCCGTCATAACGGACACACAGGTCAAGCCGTCCGGTACCCTCGGCCAGCTCGCGGGATATTCGTCCGCCGGCATTGATGACCCGCTGCAGAAAGGCCTGCATTACCAGATGGGGTGCGGCCTCTTTGTATTGATACCGTTCCTGCCATATCTCGCTGTTCTCCCGCCAGAACTGCTGAAAATCGCCCAGCAGCCGTCTCATGTCAAGCTTGCCATCCGTCAGATAGGCCGGCGCCTGGGGAGGATGGCGGCGTTGCGCCATGTGACGTTCAGCCTGATAACTCAGGACCCGCAGTATCACCTCACCATAGATGGGGTTGGCAGGCACCAGACATCCCTCATCTTCCCGCAATAATCCCAGATCCAGCACATAACGGTAGTCATCGTCCAGAGTCTCATGGACACTGGACTCACCTGTTATCACCGGTTCGACAAACTGTTGTATCCGTTTCTCTTTCAGCCGTTCCATCAGACTGTCAATATGAGTGTCGCGGCGTCTGACAATCGTTTCCACCGCCTGTTCAACATGATCAGCGGTGACCGGCCGGGAGAAATCCTGTTCCAGAATCTGCTCCACAATCTCATCGGCAAGCGCATTGACCAGCCACGGCTGGCCCCGGGTGCAATCATAGACGGCCTTCGTCACCTCCGGCGAGAACAACTGTCCGGTCTGCTCAGCATGCTGGGCATACAGCCGGGTCACTTCCTCCTGGTTGAAGTTGCGTATCGTTTTGGACACTTTGGCGATGTTGAAGGGGCTGGAACTGCCCAGCGTATCCCGGTCATCACGGACTCCTGCCCTGTAGTCACGGATATTGCGCATGCCGACCAGGACTGCTGAGTGGGCAAAGGGGGCCCGGGCCCGGTTCACATAGCCGTAGCGCAGCTGTCGCAGAAAGGAGATCAGTGTGCCGTCACTCAGACAGTCCACCTCATCAAACAGAATGACCAGGGGCCTGTCCAGCAGTTTGCAAAAACGGGAAAGGGACATCCGCAGCATGGTGTTGAAATCAGAAGTCCGGATATCTCCGGCAAAGTGATATTTTTCCAATGGTTCGTGAAGTTCTATCTCAGCAGCCAGCTCTCTGACAACTGCCGGAACACCTTTTTCGGGTTCAATGATTCCATATACGCTTTCCAGCGAGCAGTACAGAGCATGATAATCCCCCGAGTCATTCAGCTGCCGCACCAGATCCAGCAGCAGAGTGGTCTTGCCTGACTGCCGCGCCGCGTGGATGACAAAATATTGTTCCCGCTCAATCAGACTGAGCAGTCCCCGGCACCGTTCCTGTGCGGGGAGCATATAATGTTTATTGGGATGACAAGGCCCGGATGTGTTGAAATATTTTTTCATTTATATTCTCCTCTGTAAATCCAAATATGTTCAATGATTTCGTCTGTGTATTTTTTTTATGAATTTTTTTGTATGTCGTATTACCCCGAAGGGGTTAAATATACCAGCCCGGGGTTGCCTTCAGACATTGACCTGCTATGACATTGAGGCAACTCTGGGAGGAGAGTTTGTCAAG
>JAOZLU010000065.1 GCA_029934695.1 Desulfobacterales bacterium
ATTATTTTTAATATCATACTTTGCATCATCGGATTCTAATATTTCAAGCACCTCAACTTTATTCTTCAAGTCAGATATTTTCAGATTCTGCTTTATTATTTCAATCATTTATATTTTAAGGGCATAACGCTCATGTTAAGCGGCGCAGGGCGGAACGGCTGAGACCTGATTGGCTGAACCGCAGCCCTGCATCCGCTTCAGCATGAGGTTATGCTGCTTCAATGTGGCCGGAGTGTTCCCAAACCGGGGTTTGGGAACAGGAAATAAGACATCTCCGAAACTGCTTTATTTCGGCAAGGTCACGCTGATGCAACCGCGGATCTCCCCGACTTTGTACCCCTCCTTCGGATGACCGTAAGGGCCTTTTTCGCCGACTGGCACACCATGACAGGCCAGGCAGCCCTTTTTGATATAGATCGGTTTTGCATAACGATACTTATTCCCCTCCGAAACACCGATTCCCTTATTCGGTTCCCACCCGGAAGCCATAAATTTTTTAAGCGCTGCTGTTTCCCATTCATCGGGCGCGTTCTCAGGGTTCCGCACATGATAGGCGCCGCGGCCGAGGGTCGTCTGCTTCATCAGAATACCGGTTTTTTCAGTGAACCGACGAATGACGAGGCTGCCGAATACGGCAGGGATAAATTTTTTGAGTTTCACGGAACCGTCTGCCTCTCTGTTGATATCTTTCTGAGCTCTGGCAATGGCGATCCTGCCTGCCTGCAACAGTTCGGCAAGGACTGGGGCGATTTTTTTCACATCGGTCTCACCTTTGATCTGACTCAGTTTGAAATCTTTGCCCACGTTTTTTTCAAATATTTCATAAGCTCCTGTGTAAACGGCCTCGGGTTTCAGTTTTTCAGTTTTCGGAGCGCCGTCCTGTCCGGTGTTGATCAGCTTCTGATTCTCCGTGAGAGTTTCAAGCATGGAAATCCTCATCTGCTCAAAATAATACTCTCCGTCATGAGCCGTTTCCGACATTGCCGGAAGAGCGGAAAACATGATCAAGGACAGGAAGACCGTTGCCCGGGTGAATACATTCATACGCAAACCTCCTTTTTTGTGTTTCGCAGTTCAGCGTTTCAGGCGGTTCCTGCCCGGGCCTGTTCCCGAACAAGACCGTCCGAAGGCGGAACTGCTGTAATGATTAATATTATTCTTCAGCAAGTGAGCTGTCTGACGGACTCATGCCGTCGCAACTGCGGATGTCAATTGTTGAAATAAGCATCCGCTTTACCTTCAGCGGGTCTGGGCAAAGCATCGTTTTTATCCATTCGCGCAACTCCTTGCAAAACACGGAAAATTTCCTCTGAATTTTCCACTTACTTTCCCTTTATCAGACTTATATAATGGAAAGCAAGGAAAAAAATGGGTGGGTCCCACTTTTTATATGGAAGATTCTGCCGCTTCGGATCACACTGTGATCCATAAGTGACAATTGGCAACATGTTCAGTCTCTTATCTGATGCCCACTTTTTGCAGAAGTGGATATCTTTCTGTCAGGCATCCGGATTCCGCAGATATCGGATAACAGACAATATTATAATGGATTTCTGAAACATCCTCATTCTGACTGAAGGCTGACAGCCACTTTATATATAAAAGGTTGGGACACACCAAAAAAAATCAGACAGGACAGATGGAAAATTTCATGCATGTATTGCAATATTATGCCGGCACATGAACTGCCTGAATGAACTGCCTGAATGAACTGCCTGAATGAACTGCCTGAATGAACTGCCTGAATGAACTGCCGGACGGGGTTTGCAACCCCGTCCGCAATGTTCGGCTGACACCGGCAACAAAGGTTTCGGACGGTTTGCAACCCCGTCCGGCAGTCGACTCAAATTTGGGTTGCAAACCCCGTCCGGCAGTCGACTCAAATTTCAAGTTACTGACCCCGCCTACCGCCGGAAAGCCCGGAAATTTTTCTTGTTTTTTTATGACAGGACTCAAATTTCAAGTTACTGACCGGCGTTATGTTGCGAGTAGCGTGTGGGCCCACTCCAAACATTCCAATTACTTTCCTCAAAAATTGATTTAAGGCTACTCACGGTTCCACCTCTTCCTTCCTCGGTTTTTTCCTCAATATCTCTCGGATTCGCGCCGACTTCGGCCCAAAAGAGATTTGCTCCGCCAATTGCCCCGAGTGTACAAGGTTCATGCGTACAGTTGCCGATCACGGATTCCGGCATGCCCAACCTGGTAACCGCGACAATCTGAGCCATTCGCATTTCGTTAATAATTCCCCGCTTGGACATTGATGTTCCAGGTATGGGTATTCGTCTTGCCGCACCGCTGAAACAGGGATTGAAGGATGCCGTGAGTTCTATCATTTCGGCTAATTCCTCATTTGTGTGTTCAGGTCCGATGGGTTCAACACATGTTCCAATATCAAGCCCCGCCTCTTGAAAGTTCCTGATACTTTGTATTCGTTTTTCAACTGGAAGAGCTGTATCCTCACCTTCGCGCAGCCGAACCACATGATAGACACCTGAAAAGCCGGCATCTTTCAGCCTGACCGCATTCCTGCTCGATTGGTCGCCGACATTGGCGAACAATGTTGTTTCGGGCCTGATTGCTTTTCTGACTTCGTTTGAAATTTTGATGAAGCGTTCAAAAGCAAAATTGGCTGTTGCCATCATAAACACCGCGCTTGCCCCATCAGTTTCAAACTGTCGAACATATGCAATGGCTTGTTCGGTTGAAAGTTCGGTCGCTTCGTTAAAAATACCGTTGACCTTGGCAAAAGAGCAAAAAAGACAATCGCAGGGACAAGGGGCAAAATTAATTGCAAATTGCGCATGAACTTCCGCCTTGCCGTCAGTCAATCTCCTTGAAAGATGAGCTGCCTCGGCCATAACCCTGTAAGTTTCACGAGAGTCCGGCGGCAAACCAAGCAGATAGACAAGTTCCTTATACGATAATACTTCTCCCATTCGTGACTTTTTTATTATATCTTCAATATTCATTCAATAACCTTTCCTCTCATTTTAATTGATGAACGTATTTAAAATGGCGATATTGTTACGATTCAAATACATAAATTGGCTTAACTGAGATATCATATATACTTAAAAACGACACCTTGCTAAAAAATATAAACACCCACCCCTTGACAGTCAAATAAAAATGATCATTTTTATGTGAAAACACAGAAAACAAGGGAAAAATATATATCATGTTTCCGTTGACACGTCTCCCATGCCCGGTGTGTGGAAAAGCCGGCATCAGTTGCTCTCACGATGGTGTCCGTCCCGTATCCGGGAGTGGCATTTCCGCCGTCTGCTCAGTGCGGGATACTGGTCCGTGTTTCTTGTTCTGTATGGCAGAGTTGTGAAATCAGGAACCAGTTAAAGCAGATTTTTTCGGCTGACATTTCAGCAGATGCGGTCTTGTGAATTATGTTTGCCCGCTCGGCATCTGTGTGGTTTAGATTCTTAATGGTATGCTGTCATTTTGTAAAACCGCTTAAAAAATATCGAAGGTTCAATCAATATGAATATTGAAAAATCAGAAGACAATATCCAATCGCTTGTAACGAACCTTGCCGAAAAAACATTCATTTATGACCTGCTGCTTGCATACGGACAGCCAAAGGCATCTGTCACCCGATTAAAAAAAGGTGACTACAACCTCTCGAAAACGCAGGGGGAAATTCTCTGGAAAAAGAAACTCTTTTTCAAAAAAGAGACTGATAGCGATCTTCATGGCCTGATTGACAGGCTGAAAAACGACCCGGCCATTGCCAGGCATGATCCCCGCTTCATTATTGTTACCGATTTTCAGACTTTGCTATCGGTTGACACCAAGACTAGAGATACGCTTGATATCCCTATTACAGACTTGGCAAAGCATTATGATTTTTTCCTGCCCTGGGCGGGGATGGAGAAGTCACATATCCAAAGTGAAAACCCGGCGGACATAAGGGCGGCAGAACGTATGGGGCGGCTTTACGACCTCATTCTGGAATATAATCCTGTCGAAAATGAGGGGGACAGACACGCACTGAACATATTCCTCTCCCGCCTGCTTTTCTGTTTTTTTGCTGAAGATACCGGCATTTTTGCTGATGACCAGTTCACCAATGCGGTGGCTTCTCATACTGCTCAGGATGGCAGTGATCTGCAAGCCTATCTGCAAAAGTTCTTCAAGGTGCTGAATTTGCGTGAGCGGTCGGACCATCCGCAGTTTCTTCAGGATTTTCCCTATGTCAACGGAGGGCTGTTTGCAGAAGAGTATCCCGTTCCGATGTTCAGCGCAAAATCAGGAAAGATCATTATTGAGTGTGGCGCACTTAACTGGAAGGCGATCAATCCCGATATTTTCGGCTCCATGATGCAGGCCGTGGTACATAACGACCAACGCAGCAGCATGGGAATGCATTATACTTCAGTGGTCAACATTATGAAGGTGATTGAACCGCTGTTTCTCAACGATCTTTATGCTGAATTGGAACAGGCAGGAAACAATAAGAAAAAACTGGAAAAATTGTTGGACAGACTTTCTCACCTGCGTATTTTCGACCCGGCCTGCGGCTCTGGCAATTTTCTGATTATCGCCTACAAGGAGCTTTGCAAGCTGGAGATTGATGTTTTTAAGCGATTATCCGGTAAACAGCTCAGGTTTCGATTTCTCAGCAATATCAAACTCACCCAGTTCTATGGCATTGAGCTTGATGACTTTGCCCATGAGACTGCCAAACTTTCGCTGTGGCTGGCAGAGCATCAGATGAATCTCGCTTTCAAAGAGGTGTTCGGAAAGACACGTCCCACTTTGCCCTTGCAGGATGGCGGGAACATTGTCTGCGGCAATGCGACGCGGCTGGATTGGGAGGAAGTGTGTCCAAAAGATGAGGGGTATGAGATTTATATTTTGGGGAATCCGCCGTATTTGGGCGCAAGAAATCAGAGTGAAGAGCAGAAGGCTGACATGTCTTATGTGTTCGATGATCATAAAGATTACAAGGACTCCGATTATGTCTGTTGCTGGTTTCTTAAAGGTGTTGAGTATATTCATGGCGTTAACTCAGCATTCGCATTTGTTTCTACCAACTCAATTTCTCAAGGAGAACAAGCTGCTTATCTTTGGCCCAGGGTTTTAGTACGAGTAGAGATAGGTTTTGCTTATCAATCATTCAAATGGACGAATAATGCCAAAGGAAATGCCGGGGTTACTTGTGTTATAGTTGGCATTAGAAATATAAGTAATAAACCGAAATTTATTTTCTCTGAAAATGCATCAGATATTGTAAAAAACATATCTCCATATTTACATGACGGTAGAAATACTGTCGTCCATCGAACGAAGCAACCAAGGTCGCAGATGCCCAAAATGGTCATGGGAAATATGGCTCGTGATGGCGGAAACCTTATTCTGTCTGGCGAAGAAGCCGCCAGTATGAAAAAAGATTTCCCAGAATCCTTGAGTTTAATACGGAAATTATACGGTGCCAATGAGTTTCTAAATTCTGGCCCACGTTGGTGTTTATGGATTTCTGATGATAACTTAAAGCTCGCAAAAAATATTCGACCAATTACTGAGCGAATTAATAATGTATATAAATTCAGAATTAAATCAAAGGCAAAAACCACACGGCAATATAGTTCAATCCCTCACAAGTTTGCCCAGCGTAGCCATAAGCCAGGCAGTTCTATTATTGTTCCGCGTGTTTCTTCAGAAAGACGAGAGTATATACCATTTGGCTTTCTTGATGATGAAAGCATTATTTCTGATTCTGCTCAAACTGTTCACTGTGCAGAACCTTACATCTTCGCCGTCATCTCCTCCCGCATGCACATGACCTGGGTACGCACCGTGGCGGGTCGTCTGAAAACTGATTATCGCTATTCCTCAGCACTCTGCTACAATACCTTCCCCTTCCCGGATATCTCCGAGGCGCAAAAAAACATACTCGAAGATCATGTTTTCAAGGTGCTGGACGAGCGGGAAAAGCATCCTGAAAAAACGATGGCTCAACTCTACGACCCGGACAATATGCCCGATGGCTTGCGTCAGGCGCATCACGAAATGGACATGGCTGTGGAGCAGTGCTATCGGAAACGCCCGTTTGAGAATGATGAAGAGCGATTGGAGTATCTGTTCAATCTGTATGAAGAGATGATCGAAGAGGAGAGAAAAAAGTGATTGATATTAAAGCCAAAAGTCCCGTAGGGGCGGCATATTTGTAGTAATAGCATAAAAAAGTCTGCCTCCCGAGTCCCGTAGGGACGACATATCCGACACTGTAAATATGCCGTCCTGACGGGACTCGGAAACACGGGGCATGCTCATTGCTACAAATATGTCGTCCTGACGGGACTCGGAAACACGGGGCATGCTCATTGCTACAAATATGTCGTCCTGACGGGACTCGGAAACACGGGGCATGCTCATTGCTACAAATATGCCGTCCTGACGGGACTTTTCAAACACCCTTAGATGATTCGGAAAAAAATATGCCAGATATAGTCAGCGTGAATTACGCCCAGACCGGCCAAAGCATCTCCACCAACATACACGGCAATCATGTGAACACAGGCAGGATGGGACAGTATGCAAAATGACAGTCTTAATCTGAATCCGGACAAAATCTGCTGTCAGCAGACGTGAAAGTTCTTTTTGCCGGAAGTCCGAAAAAAATGCGGAAATCGGGAAGACAATAAGAGGATATGACAATGAAAACAATTCGCAATGCCTGCAAGCTCCAGCCCAATGCTCTAAAAATCAATGTGGGTGATCAGATTGAACAATTAGACCAGATTATTCACGACACAGACGGAAGCCAATATTTTGGGAAGACTTTCATTACCAAAGGTATGGAAATACTGCTGACAAAGGGGATGGCGCGTCTTGCCGGGAAATCAAACGATACGGTTTTTCATCTCAAACAGGCGATGGGCGGAGGTAAAACCCACTTGATGGTCGGATTCGGTCTCCTGGCAAAAGACGCAATATTAAGGAATCAGAAAATTGGTGAAATGCCCCATCAGGGAGGGTTTTCCACCGCCAAGGCTGCTGCTTTCAATGGGCGCAACAATCCTCATACTTATTTATGGGGGGAAATTGCACGGCAGTTAGATAAGGAGCCTTTATTCAAAAAGTATTGGGAATCCGGAGCCAAAGCCCCGGATGAAGGTGCCTGGCTGAAACTGTTTGAGGGAGATGAACCGGTTCTTATTCTGCTGGATGAAATGCCTCCGTATTTTCATTATTACAGCACGCAGGTTTTGGGGCAGGGGACGATTGCCGATGTCATCACCAGGGCTTTTTCCAATATGCTCACGGCCGCTTCCAAGAAAAAGAACGTATGTATTGTCGTGTCTGATCTTGAAGCGGCCTACGACACTGGCGGCAAACTGATTCAGAAGGCCCTTGATGATGCCACTCAGGAACTGGGACGGGCGGAGATAAGCATTACCCCTGTAAATCTTGAATCAAATGAGATTTATGAGATCATCCGAAAAAGGTTGTTTGCTTCTCTGCCAGATAAAAGTGAAATTGCCGATATTGCGTCAGTTTACGCCAGTCGGTTGGCTGAAGCGGCAAAAGCAAAATCAGTGGACAGAAGTGCTGAGTCGCTTGCCAATGAGATTGAAATGACCTATCCCTTCCATCCGAGTTTCAAGAGCATTGTCGCGCTTTTCAAGGAGAACGAAAAGTTCAGGCAGACCCGGGGCCTCATGGAGCTGGTTTCCCGTCTTTTGAAATCGGTGTGGCAGAGCGATGATGATATATATCTGATCGGTGCCCAGCATTTCGACCTCTCGATACATGATGTTCGGGAAAAACTGGCGGATATTTCTGAAATGCGGGATGTTATCGCAAAGGACCTTTGGGATTCGACACAGAGTGCTCATGCCCAGATTATAGACATCGCCAATGGCAACCATTATGCGAAACAAGTCGGCACACTTCTTTTAACTGCAAGCCTTTCAACAGCGGTTAATTCGGTAAAGGGCCTTTTGGAAAGTGAAATGCTGGAGTGTCTGATAGATCCGAATAATCAGGCCAGCGGATTTAAAAAAGTTTTTCTCGCGCTGGATAAAACCGCCTGGTACCTGCATCAGACTCAGGAAGGAAGATGCTACTTTGATCATCAGGAAAATTTGACAAAAAAACTCCAGGGATACGCAGAGAAGGCTCCGCAGAACAAAGTTGATGAACTGATACAGCATCGTCTTGCAGAGATGTACGCACCAACCACAAAGGAAGCCTACGAAAAAGTTCTGCCGCTTCCTGAGATGGATGAGGCATCGGCTGTTCTTAAATCATCCCGTGCCATGCTCATTATCAGCCCGGACGGCAAGACACCGCCGGAGGTGGTAAATCAGTTTTACGCCAATATACCTAATAAAAACAATCTGCTGGTATTGACAGGAGAGAAATCCCTGATGGCCAGCGTAGAAAAGTCGGCCAGGCATGTTTATGCGGTAAGCAAAGCCGATGAAGAACTGCCCGAAACCCATCCTCAGCGTAAGGAACTTGATGAGAGAAAAGCCCAGTACGTGCAGGACTTCCAGTCCACTGTCCTGAATGTCTTTGACAAACTGCTGTTTCCAGGTACACAGCAGAATGCAGATATTCTCCGTGCCAAGGCACTCGACAGCACCTATCCGTCAAATGAATCCTATAACGGGGCAAAGCAGGTTGTCAAAACCCTGACAGCCGATCCCATAAAACTCTACACACAGGTTCCGGACAACTTTGATATGCTGCGAGCCCGCGCAGAGCAGCTTTTGTTCGGCAACAGTGATGATGCCCGCAAAACCGATTTGGTGGATAAGCTGCGGCAGAAAACACAGATGCCCTGGCTTCCGCCAAATGGTTTCGACCTCCTGATCCAGGAGGCTTGTCAGCGGGGTGTGTGGGAAGACCTGGGCAATGGATACATGACCAAAAAGCCCAGGCCCAAGACAACGCAGGTGGTGATCAGTGAAGAGAGTTCTCCCGATGATACAGGGGCAGTCAGGCTGAAGATCGATGCTGTCAATTCCGGCGGTACCCCCCGTATCCATTACCAGGAGGACGGAACGGTGAGCACCGAGAGTCCGATCCTGTCCGAGAGCGTTCTGACCACAAAGGCGCTTCGGGTACAGTTTCTTGCTGTTGACCCTTCCGGCAAGAATCAGACCGGGGTTCCTGCCACCTGGACCAATCGTCTGACGATTCGCAACAAGTTCGATGAGAATACCCGCAAAGTCGAGCTGTATGTCGCTCCACGGGGAACGATACGCTATACCACGGATGGTTCAGAGGCCAGGAATGGCACGGATTATTCACAGCCGCTGACTTTGAGCGAAGGCGATCAGACGGTCTATGTGTTTGCTGAGTGCGATGGTGTCGAAGAGAAGCGGACTTTCCAGTTTGCCGCAAAGGGCAGGCAGGAGATTGATATTAAAAAAGATAAGCCCGCCCAACTATTCAGCCCCGCACCCAAGCGCCTGGATAGTTCAGCAAAGACCCACGAAGGTCTTAAATTGGCGAAAGAAAAGGGGATAACCTTTGAGCAGGTGACGCTTCAGATAGGCTCCTCGCCTAAAGTGATCCATCTCTCGCTGGGTGAAATGCGGATACACGCGGAATTTTTGGAAAAGGAACTGGCGAGCTTGCAGTCGCTCCTCACTCCGGATGCGCCGGTGATCCTGTCCTTTAAAAAAGCTTATACACCCACAGGTTTTGATCTTGAACAGTTCGCCAAAGCCCTTGGTATCGAGCTTAAAATTGACGAGGTGATTCAGGAATGAGCGACACCACCGATTTTGGTGCTTCCAAAAATTTCGGATCACATCATTTTTATGTTGATATTCCGGCAGAACCGAAGGCGGCGGTAAGCATCTATGAAGATTATGGCTTTGACGGAGATGAAACAAGGCGGGAAACCACTGAAACGCGGGTTATCCTGGCGCGGGAATTATGGACGAAAATCAGAAATGACGCGCGCAGGGATTTTAATGAGCGATTGAAGGCAAAGAAGCAGAGTACCGGCACCTGGCGTATCGGCAAGGTTAAGCTGGACAGGTTTCTGGGGCGGGAGCTTTGTGTTTTGGCCTGGGCGGCTGAACATGCGACAAAGGAGGAATGCGCGGTTATCTGCCAGAAGTGGCTGGCCCTGCGTCCGGAAGAACGCTGGTGGCTCTTCTCGAAAACATCCTCCGAGGCCGGATTGGCGGATCAGAAAGACCGCGGTTGGAGAAAGGCTCTCTACTGCGCTCTCTCTGACGGTAAAAGCATCAAGGTAAAGACAAAGATCAAACCCAGGTTGAGAAAACGTGAAGAGCAGGAGGATATGAGTCTTTTGGATTATATAAAGGAAGTGGCTGATGACAATTATGCCCTCTCTGACGGTAGAAGCATAAAGGTGAAGCCAAGGAACAAGCCCAGGTTGAGAAAACGTGAAAAACAGGAGAATATGAGTCTTTTTGATTAGAAAGGAGATGACTGATGACAATAAAACCTTATGAATGGAAAGACCGGCCTGCGCTCATCGAACATCTGTTTCCGGTGCAGAAAATCTCTGTCGAGAGTTTTAAGGAGCAGATGGCAGGGGCAGGCAAAACGCTCACTGCTCTGGGGAGCTACTGGAAGGGGCGAAAACCTCTTGTTCTCAATAAAGCCTGTATTTTAGGTGCGTTACTGCCGGCCACAGAGGACAGCCTCAAAGACCTTGAAATCTTTGAACTGCTCATGGGCATGGAGCGCGAGTCGTTTGAATACCGCTTACAAGTGAAAAATGACAAGGCAAGCCGTTTTTTTCTGGCTCAGGAAGTGAGTGTTTCAAATAATTCATCTTACGTTGAATGGGTAAAAACAGCCTCGCGCCCTGAAGAATGCGGAGACGAGCTTTATTCCCATATATGGCCGCGAGTGAATGCCCACCTCGGCACTACGGCAGGTACATTTCCAGAGTTGGTCGAAGAGATGGGCATTGCCCGCTTTGGGCACCGGCCAAAGGTTGCCGACGTTTTTTGCGGCAGCGGGCAGATTCCGTTCGAGGCCGCGCGCTTAGGCTGCGATGTCTATGCCAGCGACTTGAACCCCATTGCCTGTATGCTAACCTGGGGCGCTTTCAACATTGTAGGGGCAAGTAAAAAGAAGCGGGCGGAGATTGACAAAGCGCAAAAGAAACTGGCAGAGCAGGTGCAGAGCGAAATTGACGCGCTTGGAATTGAGACAGACGGAACAGGATGGCGGGCAAAAGCGTATTTGTATTGCGTGGAAGCGGTCTGTCCCGAAACAGGCTGGAAAGTCCCTCTGCTCCCCTCATTGATTGTCAGCAAGGGCTACAAAGTGATTGCCAGATTGATTCCTGTACCCGATCAAAAACGCTATGACATTGACATTGTTTATGTTGACAGCGATGCCGACGTTGCCGCAGCTAAAACAGGCACGGTGCAAAATGGCGAGATAGTGCATTCATCCGATGATGTCACCATCTATCGCACCAAAATCAGCACATTGCGCGGTGATTACAAAGACGGCAGCGAGAATAAAAACCGTCTGCGTCTGTGGGAAAAATCAGATTTTATCCCCCGTCCCGATGATATTTTTCAGGAACGGCTTTATTGCGTACTGTGGATGCGTAAAAAACCGTCGGGCAAAAGGGATGAATACCAATTCCGTGCTGTGACTGGCGATGACCTGGAACGGGAGCAGAAGGTGATTGACTATGTGAGCAAGCACCTTGCCGAGTGGCAGGTAAAAGGGTATGTCCCGGATATGGTGATTGAAGCAGGTGATAAAACCGACGAGCCAATACGAACTCGGGGTTGGACCCATTGGCACCATCTGTTTAATGCGCGGCAGTTGTTGATTGGGGCATTATATCGCAAGAATTTATTAGCACACGAGTTGCCGCAATATGGTAGATTTTTGGATTATAATGCAAAATTATGTATGTGGGATTCTAATCCAGGTCCCGGTCGTGTTGGGAAAACACAACACGTTTTTTATAATCAAGCACTAAACACCTTATATAATTATGCTTGTCGAGGAAGTGAATGGACAAAAGAATTCTTTACATCGGAAAATTTTAAGTCTTTCTCTTGTGTGCAATCAAAAACTATAGCGTCCCATCCTGCTCAGGACATCTCCAGCGACAACGACATCTACATCACCGATCCACCATACGGCGATGCCGTTAAATATGAAGAAATCACCGAATTTTTTATCGCCTGGCTCCGCAAAAATCCGCCGCCCGAATTTGCCGACTGGACATGGGACAGCCGACGCTCCCTTGCCATTAAAGGCGATGGGCAAGGCTTCCGCAGCGACATGATTGCGGCCTACCGTAAAATGGCAGAAAAGATGCCCGACAACGGCATCCAGGTGCTCATGTTCACCCACCAGTCCGGAAACATCTGGGCCGACATGACCAATATCATCTGGGCCAGCGGCCTGCAAGTCACCGCTGCCTGGTATGTGGTCACCGAAACCGACAGTGCCCTGCGTCAAGGTGCCAATGTCACCGGCACGGTAATGCTGGTTCTCCGCAAGCGCACAAAACAGCTTGAAACCTTCCGCGACGACCTGGGCTGGGAAATCGAAGCGGCGGTCAAAGAACAGGTTGAGTCTCTGCTTAACCTCGACAAAACCGTCAGGGAACAACGCTCGGAAGGTTTATATACTGATGCGGATTTACAGATGGCCGGATATGCGGCCGCACTCAAGGTACTCACCGCGTACTCAAAAATTGATGGTAAGGACATGGTCACCGAGTCCGAGGCCCCCCGCATTCCGGGAAGAAAGACCTTTGTTGAGGAACTCATCGAGTTTGCCGTGCAAACCGCTGTGCAATTTCTGGTGCCCGCAGGTTTCGATAAAACTGAATGGCAAAAACTAACTGCGGTGGAACGCTTCTACCTCAAGATGGCCGACATGGAGCATCAGGGAATCAAGACTCTGGACAACTATCAGAATTTTGCCAAGGCATTCAAAGTGCATCATTTTGACCAGCTCATGAGCGACAAATCCAGACCCAACGCCGCACGTCTCAAACTCTCCTCCGAATTTAAAAGCTCCCTCATGTCAGGCGATGCCGAAATCGCTTCAACGCCTCTGCGGGCACTGCTCTATGCCATGTACGAAGTGACAAAAGAAGTTGATGTGGAAGATGTCCTTCTTCACCTGATGCAGAACTGCGACAACTATCTCCAGGTAAAACCGCTCATCATAAAAATGGCCGATTGCCTTGCCGAAAAACGGCAAAACTTGAAACCGACCAAAACCTTCCATCCTGAACCTGAAGCAAGCGCGGCCCGGGTAATGGCGGAAGCAATGAGGAATCAGAGGATATAGTCATGGCTAATATTCAATTTGTTCTAAACGAGCTTCCCCCCCGCAAAAAGATGTTGAAACAAAAGCCGTACTCAGGCAGGCTACCAAAGCCCACCGTTATCTGGCCGAACTGAAAGGAGTTTCTAAAACCATTCCGAATCAGGCAATACTGATAAATACCCTGCCTGTTTTAGAAGCCAAAGACAGCTCTGCTATCGAAAACATCATTACCACCCATGACGAGCTTTATAAGGAATCTTTGTTTGGAGCATATTACAGCAATGCCTCGGCCAAGGATGTCCAGAATTATTCTCATGCGCTGAAGACCGGTTATGAAACAATAATAAAAAAAGGGATTTTTACGAACAATCAGATACTTGATATTCAAGCCTGTATTGAACAGAACCGTGCGGGATTTCGGAAATTGCCTGGAACGGAACTGAAAAATGACAGAACCGGAGAAACAGTTTATACTCCGCCGCAAAACCCGATGGATATTATCCGCTTGATGAGTAATCTGGAAAAATATATCAATGATGACAGCTTAAGTTCTGTTGATCTTCTGATAAAGATGGCCATCATTCACTACCAGTTTGAGTCCATCCACCCTTTTTATGACGGCAACGGCAGAACCGGCAGAATCATCAATATACTCTATCTGGTTTACAAGGGCCTGCTTGATATTCCGGTCCTGTATCTGAGCCGATTTATCATCTTAAATAAATCGGACTATTACCGGTTATTGCAGAAAGTACGGGATACTGACTGCTGGGAAGAGTGGATTTGCTTTATGCTTAAAGGCATCGAAGAAACAGCACAGGAAACAATACGACTCATAGCGGATATCAGGGCGCTGATGATTGATTATAAAACACGGATTCGGGGTGAGTTCCGGTTTTATTCTCAGGATTTATTGAATAATCTGTTTTCACACCCTTATACTAAAATTGAATTTATTGAAAAAGATTTGGGAATACACCGGCAAACTGCTTCCAAGTATCTTGTTGAATTGGTAAACGGTGGTTTTTTAAGACTGGAAAAGATTGGAAAACACCATTTTTATATTAACGAGCCTCTTTTTCAGATATTTTCCAGAAAATAATCCATTTTAAAAAAGGTGAAATTTTCTACCTGAGGATCATGTCATGTCGAAAATATTTCATTTATTCGACATGAAGAAACATAAATGATGAAAAAATGGCTATTGTTCATTATATAATCAGAGAGTGCAAATATGACAATCCGTCGTTTTTCTTCCCGCACAGAACGGCTTGACACGGAATTTCTGGCAAAATCCCTTAAAGGCGCCACAAAGTATTCAATGAAGATGAAGACACGCTTGATTCTGTTGAACACATTTTATCGCAAATGACTCCGGAAGAGGTTGCCTGTCTCAGGGAAATTGAAAATCAGTTATCAAGACCGGAAGCAACGAGCTCTCAGGGGAACCATATAACGCTTATATCAAATGCTTTGCAAGCCGGATACGGGAAAAAAGAGCCGCTTTCAGAATATTGAAAGGTCAGAATGCCGGCCCGCTTTCCGGGAAACTGCTCTGGTTTCTGCAGGGCCTGTGGAAACACCGGTTTTCCAAAGGAGGTGTTTTTATGAAACAGGAACTGACCCCTGAGGATGTCATTGAGATGGGGAAGATGTGGGGAGATACCTATCTTTCGAGCCTGTCGGCCGAAGACATCGTGAAAGCTGTCGGGACAGAAGACCTCGTGAAGGCTGTCGGGACAGAAGACCTCGTGAAGGCTGTCGGGACAGAAGACTTCGTGAAAGCTGTCGGGACAGAAGACTTCGTGAAGGCCATGCCCATTGTGATATGCTGGCCATTCTTCTTGATTTTGAAGACAGAAACATCTTTACAGATACCGGCGTTTATGAGTATGAGGAAACCCGGCGTCGGGCATACTCAAGGGGAACGGCCGCGCATAATACTGTGGTTCTGGATGGACTGGACCAAGCTGAATTATGGAAAGGCCCCGGGGCCCATCACTTTGAAGCTTTTTTTCACTGCGCGCCGGATGTCCGTGTTCAATCTCATAAAAACGGAATGTTTACTCTTAACGACCGGTTGCATATTGAACCCCGGGGAGCGGATGTCCGGCTCACCATGAGCGACTATTACCCTGAGTTCGGAACAGAGGAAAGGCGGCCCTGTCTGGTGATGAGCGGCAGTTTTTCCCATAAAGCGGAGTTTGGGTTGCGATGCACATACTCTTTTTAAGCCATTATTTTCCGCCGGAGACGAATGCTCCGGCTTCGAGAACTTATGAACACGCCAGACGCTGGGTAAAAAATCCTGATGTCCGCGTGACTGTGATTACCAACCATCCCAGTCATCCTTATGGTGTTCTTTATGCGGGTTATAAAAACGAGTGGCTGACCCGTGAGGACAAGGACGGCATTGAAGTCCTTCGGGTCAAGACCTGTCTGGCACCTAATGCAGGATTCTTTCGGAGAACGCTCAATTATCTCTTTTTTATGGCCGCCAGCGTGACTGCGACAATAAAGATGCCCAGGCCGGAGCTTGTGGTGGCAACATCACCCCAGTTTTTCTGTGCGGCAGCCGGGTTCATCGTGAGCCAACTGAAACGATGTCCCTTTGTTTTTGAACTCAGGGATATCTGGCCGGAATCCATCGTCACCGTGGGGGCCATGAAACCGGGTCCGATGATTCGCATTCTTGAAAAACTTGAGCTTTTTTTGTATCGTCGCTCAACGCTGGTTGTGGCGGTCACCAATGCGTTCCGGGACAATCTCATCCGTAGGGGAATCCCGGGATCCAAAATTCATGTCATCAAAAATGGCGTTGATCTTTCCGCTTTTTCGCCCCGGCCGGTTTCCATGAATCTGATCCGCAGACTGGACGCTGAGGGAAAGTTTGTCGTCTCCTATATCGGCACGGTCGGAATGGCCCATGCGGTTGACAAAATCATTGAAGTCGCAGAGCAGTTGAGAGATGTCCCTGATATCCTTTTCCTGATTGTGGGAGAGGGCGCACAGAAAAAGACCGTTCAGAAAATGGTCAGAGAAAAAGGGTTGCCGAATGTCACAGTGCTGCCGGGTGTTTCCAAAGAAAAGGTAGCTGATTATTACGCGCTGACAGACCTGAACCTTGTGACATTACGCGGCACACCGCTTTTTAAGACGGTCATTCCTTCAAAGATATTTGAGATTATGGCCATGGCGCGGCCCATTCTCTGTTCTGTGGACGGTGAATGTCGGAAAATCATTGAAAAAGTGGGATGCGGTGTATTTGCAGAACCGGAAAATGTGGAGCATACGGTTCACGTCATCAGAAAATTCCGTCAGGAAAAAGAGTTGCTGTCTGCTATGGGAAAGAATGGCCGAAGTTATGTGAAACAGTATTCTGACCGGGAGGATATGGCAGACAGATATTTGGATATGTTAAATAAAATCTCATCTCACACGCACAAAAAAATTTGCCGGGTACAGGCCGGAATCCTGATTAAATAAGAGCTTGTTGCGACACGGGCAAAGTAAACTTTGCACTCTGGATCAGAAATTTATTCAGAAAAGCACGAATCCGTTATCAGCTCAAAAGCTGGTAACGGATTTTTTTGTATCCGGTATCTGCCTGCAGACATGCCACCTGCGGGGCTGACCGGATTTTATCTGTATATGCCGCAAAGACCATTAAACCTCAGATGTCGAGCTTCTGTAATACTCCTTTATGGCAACATTGAGAAGCAAGGACCCGGCATATATTTATGACACTTTTTCCCCTTATCTGACCGTTATAATCAGTCAGAAATGAATGATCACAGACGAATACAGCGCATGTTCCCTCACGTCCTGTGAGAACTCCCGGTTTTGAAGGATGTATGTCCCGACATCCTTGCCGAATCGGTACTGATATGCGATGTCGAGAACAAATTTTCCCACAGCAATCCCCGATCCCAGGCTGAATCCGTAAAAATTATCCGGACTTCCCTCAGCAGGCGCAGGGTCATAAAAAACGCCGCATCGCAGCGGGATAACATATTTTGATCTGGCAGGGTCGAAAAAGAGGTATTCGGCTCCGATCCGAACCTGATGGGTCGCATGGACATCTGATTCTTCAACGGGCCGGTCGCTTATGGGACAGGTTTTGTTCCCTTCCGAATCTTCGATGAGAAAATCCTGCCACTCGGTTCTGCAAATATCTGCGGAAACTGTCAGGCGGTCTGAAAAGCGATATGCAACGCCGATCCCGTAGGACATGGGCATATCCAATTTCTGATCCTCGGTTGATGAAACACTTGAGTCATAAGAAAGCCCAGGATCAATGAGAGAATATTCGGACGCGAATTCATGTTTCAGATCAGCGGTAAAAGGCGTTTTGAAAACAGCCCCGAGGGTGAGTTTCTCATTGATATTCCATAAAACACCGAGATTTGCATTGAAGCCGCTGAATGAGTACTTGCTCCAGATGCTGTATTCATCAGTGGACATAACATTTTCCAGATGATCAATGGTTGTTATCTTCCGATATCGGTTTTGTTCCCAACTGTTGTCTTTCAGCCAGTCTTCCCAAAAGTTCAGAGTGAATCCAAAGGAAACCCTCGGGGTCATCTGGATGCAATAGGCAAGTCCGAGAGCTGAAAGGCTTCCGCTCTGTTTGTATCTGAAATCCCAGATTGCCGAGGTCCGGGTTGAACGCTCAATAATTGGAAAGTTCCACTCCCGTGTGAAGTCAAAAAGATGCTGATAGTTCAAAGAAAGAATCATATTACGATTGAAAAGTGCAAAGGGATACGACGCGCTGAAATAGTTGATATTCTCCGCGTCCACGCGCTGCTCCCCGGAAGCTTCAGTATTGGTTCCGAATTCATTCTCCTCGGTCCGATGAAAAAAGGCGCCGACAACTGAGACTTCGGGGCGGCCTAGCTGAATCAGTCCCCCGGGGTTCCAGGAGGCTGCTGTGGCGTCGTCAGCTACGGCAATAAACGCGCTGCCCATTCCCAAGGCCCTTGCCCCTGAACCCACCGGATTGAAGGTTGACGGAATTTCAAGTCTCTGTACGCCTCCTGTGGCGGTGTCCGATGTCTGGGCAATGGCGGTGTCTGAAATAAACGCACCAAGGGCACTGAGACAAATCAGAAAAAAAAGCGATTTTTTAAAGATGTTTTGATGTATCATTAGGTTTACCTTTCTAATGCTGCGTTCCCAAGCCGGACGTGATTTGCAATCCCGTCCGGATCATTCCGGCACTCACGGTGACATGGCGGAAACATTGCGGACGGGATTGCAAATCCCGTCCGGCCTGCCCCTAATCCCGTCCGGCCTGCCCCTAATCCCGTCCGGCCTGCCCCTAATCCCGTCCGGCCTGCCCCTAATGTTTACCTTTCTAATGCTGTATTCAGAAAACACGCCCCTCCTCCAGAGTCTGGGCTTTCGATGATGGTAATGATATAGTTTCCTGTTTCTGTGGCACTTGGATTCCAGTCGGTTTTAAATGCTTTTGCCTTTATCGTCATGGTGGCAGAAACGGTTATGGGGGATTGATAAATCTGCGAATCTTCTGTTGGCTCACTGCCGTCGGTGGTGTAGTGAATGGCGGCTCCGGGCGTGGCGGATATGAGTTCAATTTCCTGGGCTTCCTCATAGATTTCAGAAGGCACTGAGAATGTGGGAGTTTCCACGGTTCCTGTGATGATATACTCTCCGGCTGTCACAGTGCTGGCGTTCCAATCTGTTTTAAATGCCTTTGCCTTTATTGTTGTGGTTTCAGAGATCACTATCGGCGATAAATAGAGCGGAGAATCTTCCCCAGGCTCACTGCCGTCTGTTGTATAGTGGATGACGGCATCAGATGTGGCGCATGACAGTTCAACTTCCTGGGCGATGACATAGATGCCGGGACTTGGGGCGAAGCTGGGGGCTTCAACTGTTTGTGTAATCGTGTAAACCCCGGTTGCCGTGACACTCGGTGCCCAGTCGGTTTTGAACGCTTTTGCTCTGACTGTCATGTCTGATGTCACCAGAATGGGCGTTGTGTAAATCCTGGAACGCTCTGTGGGTTCGCTACCGTCTGTTGTGTAGTAAACAGATGCGCCGGAACTAATTGTTGACAGTTCAATATATTGAGGGGTGGCATAAGCAGCGGGAAGTGGCGAAAATGTGGGTGCCTCGGCTGTTCCGGTAATTGTATAAATTCC